>JAHHII010000009.1 GCA_019358855.1 Timaviella obliquedivisa GSE-PSE-MK23-08B
TGAACAAAGATTATGAACACCTTCCGCAGACCTCAGAGACTCTGATCTATCTGGCGATGATCCGGATTATGGTGAGGCGATTGGCGTAAAATCTGACTTGCCATAACTTTTCAAACATCCTCTAAGGAGTTGCGTGAAAATAAAACCTAGTGAGACGCATTGACTTTTCAGCCCCCTAAATCCCCCATTCTGGGGGACTTTGAAAGGTTCGGAAGTCCCCCAGAATGGGGGATTTAGGGGGCGATTCAGGGTGTTATTTAATTGCAACTCCTAAGTATCAATTGCCTGAGTAACAGCGATTGTTGAACCATCATTCAAGTCTTAGCAAAACAAATTAGGAGATCAGCCCATGCCTCTTGATGTGCCCACCGCGATCGCGCAACGTCGTTCGATTAAAACCTTTAAGTCTGATGCGATCGCCCCTGAACTGCTCAAGCAATTGGTTGAACTGACCGTCGCTGCCCCTAGCAGCTACAACATTCAGGCATGGCGTATTATTTTGGTGCAAGATACTGCCCAAAAAGCCGCCTTAGCCGAGGCCGCTTGGGGACAAGCGCAAATCGTGCAGGCTCCCGTCACGTTTGTGTTTGCCACCGATCTTTCGGTCGGAACGGGAGATTTAACTCCAGTTTATGAACAAGGATTAGAAACGGGCGCTTGGTCAGAGGCAACAGTCAATTATTTCAAAACTGCAATTCCGCAGTTCTACTCCAGCGTGGGCGATAAAGCCCGCGAGTACGGGATTAAGGATGCGTTGATTGCCGCTACCCATTTAATGCTGGCAGCAGAAAGTTTAGGACTATCAACTTGCCCAATGAACGGTTGGATAGAAGAGAAAGTTAAAGCAGTCATCGGGCTAGAAGACAAGCCAGAAATGGCGATCGCGCTTCTTGTCCCAGTTGGCTACGCCGCTGAACCCCGGAAAAATCCAGGTCGGTTACCGCTCTCATACAATGTTTTTCAAGACAAGTTTGGAACCCCTTATGCAGGCTAAAGCACTCGTTAAGTGATTGCTGACGGAAGAATTAAGAGGGAGCGCGATCGCGTTCAAAAACGGGTGAACTGGTAGGGCAGAAATAAGCGACAATATCGGGGTTAAAGTTCTTATTGATTTGCTCACTACCTTGCTTTGCCCACTGCGTTTACTTGCCCAATGACAGTCACCCGCCCTCGATTTCTTGGACTCCAGCCCCTCTCTCACTATCCTCGCCTTTCCATTCAAATGATGGGGGCGGGGATATTGCTCACCTCATTATTTGTAGTAGCTGCCCTGTTCTCGCCGATGCTGCAATCTTGGGGAGTTTTGCAAAGTCCCATTGAAGCCCTAGCCAATACGCCCCATCAACCACCTTCTGCCCAGCACTGGTTTGGCACAAGCCGCCAAGGATACGACGTGTTTTCGCGGACGTTGTTTGGCAGTCAAGCAGCCTTGCAGGTGGTGCTGGTAGCGACGGCAATGAGCCTGGTTGTGGGCGTACCGTTAGGATTAGTCAGTGGTTATTTGGGCGGTAAGTTAGATAAAGTTCTGTTGTTTTTGATGGATACAATCTATACTCTACCAGGATTATTGTTGTCGGTAACGTTGGCGTTTGTAGTGGGGAAAGGAGTGTTTAATGCAGCGATCGCCCTCAGTATTGCCTACGTTCCTCAGTATTATCGAGTGGTTCGCAATCATACCGTCAGCATTAAAACAGAACTATTCATTGAAGCCGCGCGATCGATGGGTGCTTCAACGTGGCGTGTTTTGTCCAAGTATCTGTTCTTCAACGTTATTCAAAGCGTTCCAGTTCTATTCACGCTCAATGCAGCTGATGCAGTTCTGGTCTTGGGCGGTTTAGGCTTCTTGGGCTTAGGCTTGCCTGAACAAACACCAGAATGGGGAATGGATTTACGTCAGGCTCTTGATGCCCTACCCACCGGAATTTGGTGGACAGCTTTGTTTCCAGGATTAGCGCTAACCTTGTTGGTGGTTGGGTTATCTCTAATAGGTGAAGGCTTAAACGAATTAATTAATCCTTTGTCACAAGGGGATAATTAATGGGAATTGAAGAAGTTATCGGCATTGACTTGGGTGGAACAGCTATTAAATTAGGTCGGTTCGATCGCCAGGGAAATTGCTCTCAATCTCTCACAATTCCGACCCCCCAACCGCCCCAGCCTGAAGCAGTTTTGGCAGCAATGGTAAGGGCGATCGCTCAGCTTAATGCTCTAACAGTGGTGGCGATCGGGGTGGGCACACCGGGACCTGCTGATGCTGCGGGACGGATCGCTATCTATGCGATTAACTTGGGCGGTTGGATCAATATTCCGTTAGCAGACTGGCTAGAAGCAAAGACGGGCAAACCGACAGTGATTGGAAATGATGCGAATTGCGCGGGACTAGGCGAATATTGGGTTGGTGCAGGGCAACCGTTCAAGAATTTGGTGATGCTGACCTTGGGAACAGGGGTAGGCGGTGCAGTTATTTTAAATGGCAATCTGTTTGTAGGGCGGGCGGGCACGGCCGGAGAGCTAGGTTTGATTACGCTGAATCCTGATGGGGCTGAATGCAATAGTGGCAATCATGGGTCATTAGAGCAGCATGTATCGGTGCGGGCAATTCGGCGGCGAACAGGCTTAGACGCAGAAGAGTTAGGCAGAAGAGCAACGCAAGGCAATCAAGAAGCGATCGCATTTTGGCAAAGCTATGGACGCGAATTGGGAACTGGAATTGCTAGTTTAATTTATGTGTTGACACCAGAGGCTGTGATCATTGGGGGAGGAGTGTGTCAGAGCTATGAGTTTTTCTTTCCTGCTGCTTGGCTGGAAATTGAGCGGCGAGTTGTGGCATATTCGCGGCTAGATGTGAAGCTGTTACGGGCTGAGTTGGGAAATCAGGCAGGTATGGTAGGGGCTGCAAAGCTAGCATGGGATAGATTCAGGCACTTAGGCTCATAATTTTTTTTAGGATTGAGAACCCACTAATTCTTCGATCGCCTCTAATTTTGTTGGTAGCTCTGCCGTTAATACTTCGTTCCCTGTTTCAGTAATCAACACATCGTCTTCGATGCGAATACCACGTACATCTGCGAATGCTTCAAGGCGTTCCCAATTCACAGCCTTTTTGTATTGCTCCCGACGTTCCAAGTCTTGCAAAATTGCGGGGACTTGATAAAAGCCTGGTTCGATAGTAACGACCATTCCAGCCCGCAAAGGACGATCGAGGCGAAGATATCCCAGCCCAAAGCGATCGCTTCTCACTCGCCCTGCTTCATATCCCGCCAAGTCTCCCAAGTCTTCCATATCATGCACATCTAGCCCCAAAATATGCCCAACTCCGTGAGGAAAAAACAGCGCGTGGGCATCCATTGCAACCAGGTCTTCAGGCTGTCCTCGCAAAATGCCCACCTCAACCAAGCCAGCCGCGATCGCCTCACACGCCATCAAGTGCAAATCCTTATACTCCATACCAGGACGAGCCGCTCCAATACATAAATCATGGGCAGTTAACACGATCTCATAAATAGCCCGCTGCGTAGGCGAAAACTGTCCCGATACCGCCCAAGTCCGCGTTACATCTGAAGCCCAGCCTGATTCTGTCTCTGCCCCAACATCTGCTAGCAACAAATTACCCGGTTGAATCGCCTGGTGATAATGGTTATTGTGCAAAACTTCGCCCTGTACGGTAACAATGCTGTTATAAGCGCAGGTCATGTTGTGCCCCATAATGGCGCTTTCCATGGCGGCACGCACGTGCGCTTCGTTTTTGGCAGAAGCAGTTGCTACCATTCCGACTTTATGCGCTTGCACAGTAACAGCCGCTGCTTGGCGAATTTGATCGATCGCCCCGGCATCATGAACTAAGCGAATTTGGACGATCGCTTTTGCCAACTCCCGATCGATTCCTGATAAATCTTGTAACGATCGCCCTAACATTTCTGACTGGTGCGATCGCGTTGCAGCATCTTGAACAGGTAAAGTCGCCGCCCCGTACGCTTTCAACTCCTTCAACGGCAACGCTTCATCTGCCCCAATTTGCACCGCAATTTCTTCTCGTTTAGGACTATCTCCATGCCATAGAATACTGGCGGGCGTTGCATCATCCATAAACAGCGTCATGCGTCCTGCTTCCAGACGAATCGCAGCATTCAACAGCGGCAACCCTGCAAAGTACAGAAAGTGACTATTGGCACGGTACGGAAACACATTCGCCGGAAAATTGCGAGAACTCGTCTGCCCCGACCATAGAAGAACAGGACTATTAATGTGCTGGGCAAGCTTTTGGCGGCGTTGGCGGAGCGTTTCAGCTAGACTTGGGACGGAGAAATTTGGAGAAGATGCGATTTGAAGAGGCATGTCTGCTAGAGCAAAGGTCAGTTAATTTAACTTTAGATCAGTTCTGCTTAGACCATTATGATCCTGATTAAGTGGGACATTGAGCCAATTCAACTTAACGCTATAGCGTTACAATGAGAGCCTAATAAATCTTTGAATACCATGGCTGAAATTGTCACCCTTGAACTTTCAGAGGCACTGGCGCAACAAGCCAGACAAATTGCTTCATTGACTCATCGGCGGCTAGAAGACGTTTTGCTTGAGTGGATTGATCGAGCCGTAACCGAACTTCCAATTGAATCATTACCGGATGAGCAGATTTTGACCTTGTGCGATCTTCACATGGAGCCAGAACAACAAGAGCGACTCAGCGACCTCCTAGCCCAAAATCAAGAGGGACAAATTAGTCCAACTGAACTCGATCATCTCGATCAGCTTATGAAAATTTATCGACGTGGGCTAGTGCATAAGGCACGCGCCTTGAAAGTCGCTGTAGAAAAGGGTCTAAAACCTCCTCTTGCATCGTAACGATGGCGCGGGTATATATTCCAGCCGATGTTGAATGGCGTGTCCGTAAAGATGCTCGTAACCATTGCGGATACTGTCTTAGCCCGCAACACCTTGTAATGGCTCGATTAGAGATTGATCACATTACTCCAGTGTCCAAGGGAGGTTCTAAGAATGAATCAAATTTGTGGTTAGCTTGCCCCATCTGCAATCGTTATAAAAGCGACAAAAGGGAAGGAATTGATCCAGAAACAGGCGTAACGGTGAAACTGTTTAATCCTCGAACTCAATCTTGGTTTGAGCATTTTCAATGGACTCAAGAGGGACTGAGAATCATTGGACGATCGCCTATAGGTCGAGCGACGGTCGTAACACTTCACCTTGCTGATGATCCTGACGCAATAGAAGTTCGTAGCTATTGGGTGAAGGTGGGGTAGCATCCACCAATCGATTAGAGCCGCTACTTTCTCTGACAGTTCGGGCAATAATACATCCGCCTTCCTCCCATTTCTTCTTTCACGATCGCCATTCCACAAATAAAGCAAGGCTGTCCCTGCCGCCCAAACACATAATGCCGATAATCCCGTCGCCGCTTTCCCGCCTGCTTCAATTGACTTGCTAACTGTAAATCATTCGTGATCCCATTAAATTTGTAAGACTGATACGTCACTGCGATCGCCCCCGCTGCCAACTTTTCGATCTGCTCTGTCGAACAATCCACCGGACGCAATGCCGGATGCACCCGTGCCACAAACAAGACTTCGCTCCGTAAATAGTTGCCCAGCCCGCATAAAAAATGCTGATCTAGCAACAGTGTTGGGAAGCCCCGACGGTAGAACCGCTTATCCTGAAATCGTTCGATAATTTGGGCGACTGTCGTAGCTGGATCAAGCACGTCCAGCCCCAGCTTACTTAAAAACGGATGAGTCGCGATCGCCACATCGTCCAGCACCGTAATATCTGATGCGCTGTACAGTAACGCCGACTTCTTCTCATTGTGAATTGCCAGCCTTAACTGCCGTCCCGTTTTTGGATAATTCTGAGCAGCGCGAATCATCCACTTGCCATATAGCTGATTATGGCTGTAGATACTAAGGTCGTTGTCAAACCGAATCAGCAGGGCTTTCCCTTGGGGTTTAACGCCAACAATTTCTCGACCCTCAAAAACCTGCTCAAATGGCTTGAGATGATTAAAAGCAAAAAAAATAGAAGTCACCGGATGTGGAATCACCGCTTTGGCGATCGCATCGGCGGCACGTTTGATTTCAGGGCCTTCGGGCATTGGTGTCAAACAAACTATGAATCACTATAAAATTTTACACCTGACAGCTTTTACGCCTGTTGCGCCTGCTGTGCTTGAAGCACCTGATGCACTAGTTCTGGAATTTGCCAGGGACTAGAGGCGACCGGAATCTTGGCTTGCTTAAATGCCGCCAACTTGCTTTCTGCTGTCCCTACTTCTGTCCCCATGCCTGCCATCCGTGCCGCAATAATCGCTCCAGCATGACCAATTGCCTGACCTTTGGGAGTCGTCCGTCCGGCGATATAAGCAATGACAGGTTTATCAATTTGTTCTGTAATGTACCGAGCCGCGGCTTCTTCGCTATCACCACCAATCTCGCCTACCAAGACAATCATTTCTGTCTGGTCGTCTTCTTCCAAAATTTGCAGCCATTGCTGAAAAGAAGAACCCGGAATGCGATCGCCGCCAATACTCACGACTAACGACTGCCCTAAACCTGCTTTGGTTAGCTCATGCGCAACCTCATAGGTCAGGCTACCGCTGCGGCTAACAACCCCTACCGTTCCCGATCGATAAAGCGCCGCTGGATGAGTGCCTAATAAAATCTTCCCAGGCACAATTACCCCTGGGCAACTAGGGCCCACCACCAAGGTTTCTGTTGCTTCAGCTTTACGCAACAGATGAACAATATCTAGAGGGGGCACGCCTTCGGTGATTAAAATAAGCTGTCGAATACCCGCTGCGATCGCCTCTAATGCAGCATCTAACACTTCGTAAGGCGGCACAAAAATCACACTAATATCTGCCGCAACAGTTGCCAGTGCCTGTTCCACCATATCGAAGATGGGAATGCCCTCTAAGGACTCACCCGCGTGCCCCGGACTTATCCCAGCCACAACCTGGGTGCCATAATCTTGCATGAGCGGCGCATAAACCGAACCCAGCGGCTCTTTAATGCCTTGTACAATTACTTTGCTATCAGACGTGAAAAGCATGGAAATTAAATTAGGAGGAAGTTCAATCAGCGAGAAGTTTAGATCAGTAAGTTTAGATCAGTCGGAAGCTAGGACTGCGATAGGATAACGGTTTTAGCGATCGCATCTTCTAAGCTATCCGTCATCGGAATTTTGCTTTTCGCCAGTAGTTCGGCAGCTTGCTCAAGGCGATCGCCAACTAGCCTCACGACAATGGGCGGCGTATTTTTGCGATTTCGTAAATAAAAGGTCATCCCCTCCGCCACCTGACGGCAAGAAATAACGCTCCCCAAAACATTAACCAGTACCGCCTTGACGGTTTTATCAGCAAGAATGAGGTCTAAGCCTTGCTGCAACCGTTCTTGTAGCGTCTCAGGCGGGCAGTTATAGCGATATTCACCGCCAATATCAACAAAGCTGGCGGTTTTACCCTTGGCGCTCTGAATCAGATCTAGCGTTGCCATCATCAGACCCGCCCCATTACACAAAACGCCAATGTTCCCCTCTAGTTGAACCCGCTTGAGGTCAGAGGTTAATTTGGTTTTCCCATCTCCAGATAGGTTAGATGGAGCGGTATCAGGGATGGTGGCAATGAATGCCGCAATGTTCGATCGCCGTCCCAACGCCGCATCCTCCGCGACAACCCTACCATCTAGCGCCATTAGCTCACCCGTTGTACTCACAGCAAGTGGATTAATTTCAATGAGATCGAGGTCTTGCTGAATAAATAGGTTGTACATCTTTTCTATGACCGAACTCACCGATTGAATTAACTCGCCTTCTAGCCCCATTTTCAACGCCAAGCGCCGAGCATAAAACGACGAGAATTCCTGATCAACCACAACCTGCTGCATATGCTCTAACTTCGATTCCACATCAACCCCGCCCTGCCGTGACCCCAGCATCAGCGGACGACGGGTTGAGCTATCTAGCATAATTGCCAAATAAAACTCGCGATCGGGATTGTATTTCGCTTCCGCTAGGAGTACTTCAGGATAGCACCCCATAATTGGCAGGTGGAAAATGGCTTGTGCTGCCGCCACCGCATCAATCGTATTTTCGACAAATTTTATACCACCCGCCTTACTCCGCCCCCCTGTACGTACCTGTGACTTCAGTACAACCGGGTATGAAATTTTCAGCCCCTTCAAATCTCGGGGGTGGGCAATGCGCTGCGATGGCAATACCGGAATGCCCATCTGGTGGAATAAATCCTTTGCTTGATACTCTAACAAGTCCATAATTTTATATTGTCAAGGGAAATAACCCTGAATTGAATAGACTAAAAGATACAGGTTAAGAGAAGGTCAAGAGATAATCTTTAAGCGTAGCTGTTATTTGAAATATTGATTGCAACAAAAGATGCAGTCTATCGAAGATTGCTATGAGAGCGCTAACCTCGTAGGGTTGAGCTTTCATCTGCGCCATTTCCTACAGATCGTCTCAATGAGAGACAGAATCTCAGTTAGCCCAAAATCACGCTGCTCATTGCTAACCGATTGAGAGAGATTTTTTAGGGTAAATATAGAGAAGCGGAGCATTATTTGCCCGTCATTCCCAATCACAGAATCATCGAGGTAGTCCATGGAAATTGGTGTGCCAAAAGAAACCAAAGACCAAGAATTTCGGGTTGGGCTAAGTCCGACAAGTGTGCGATCGCTCTCGGATAGCGGACATACTGTAGCAGTCGAAACAGAAGCAGGCATTGGAGCGGGCTTCTCTGATGCCGACTATATTCAAGCAGGAGCCAAAATCGTTGCCGATGCTCCTTCAGCTTGGAACCGAGATTTGGTAGTCAAGGTCAAAGAACCTTTGGCATCTGAGTACTCTTTACTTCAGAAGGAACAAATTTTATTTACTTATCTTCATTTGGCAGCCAATCGGGATTTAACAGAACATTTAATGAATTCTGGGGTAACGGCGATCGCTTACGAAACAGTAGAGCTTCCAAACCGTAGCCTCCCCCTCCTTGCCCCCATGAGTATCATCGCTGGGCGGCTCTCGGTGCAATTTGGAGCGCGTTTCTTAGAGCGTCAGCAAGGGGGACGAGGGGTGCTGTTAGGCGGCGTACCTGGGGTAAGACCTGGAAAGGTCGTGATTTTGGGCGGCGGCGTAGTGGGCACCGAAGCTGCAAAAATGGCGGTGGGTCTAGGTGCACAAGTCCAAATTGTTGATATTAGCGTAGAGCGCTTGGATTACTTAGAAACGCTGTTTGGCTCACGAGTTGAGCTACTTTACAGCAGTACCTTACAAATTGAGGCGATCGTCCCAGAAGCCGACCTTTTAATTGGGGCAGTTCTCGTTCCCGGTCGCAAAGCGCCTACCCTCGTCCCTCGTGCCCTCGTCGAAACAATGCGTCCTGGCTCCGTGCTGGTAGATGTTGCCGTGGATCAGGGCGGCTGCATTGAAACGCTACGTCCCACCTCCCATACCCAACCCACCTATATCGAAGCCGGAGTCGTTCACTATGGCGTACCTAATATGCCTGGAGCCGTACCCTGGACAGCGACCCAAGCTCTTAACAACAGCACTTTTCCCTATGTTCAAAGACTTGCAAATCAAGGTTTAACTGCATTAATATCAAGCGAAGCTTTAGGAAAAGGCTTAACTATCCAAGACCACAAAATTGTTCATCCGACGATCCGTGAAGTGTTTACAGACTTGGCAAACTAGATGTTTTGTATTGCTTGTTACAGTTAAGAAATATAAGAATGCCTACGCGAAAGCTTTGATATTTCTTTACCATTATGTAGATAGTTCCAAGGCAGTGAAGATTCAAGGCAATCAGCTTCAAACTAACGATTTTACGGAGACTAAGCCATGGCAGACCAAACTTCGGCTTCAATTCCTACCACTCCCCAAGAGCTAGAACAGGCACTTCAGCGCTATCGAAACAGTGACCTCAGCGACTTTAACAATAGTGAGTTGTTCAATCAATGGCTTGCAATTCGGACGGCAGCGCTGGAACAAAAAATCCCTGATGTTGAAGATCAAGTTCCTGGGGAAGATAGCTATTAAAGGCAGGCGTTACAAGTATCAATGTATTAAACATCAAAAAACCAAAAGAGGCACGGTCGCTGATCATGCCTCTTTTAGTTTTGAAGAGAAATTACATTAGGGAAAAGCCCCTAATTATCGATAAAGTCGCTCCGTACCCATCCCGATGCACCCGATTCAAACTCTACCTGGTACCAAGTTTGCCCATCATCACCTTGTTGGCTATCAGTAATTTGAATACGATCGCCACCATAGGCAACGTCTTGCACTTCTGCATCAGTTCCTGCCCCCGATCGAACATTAATTGGCGAGTCAGGATCATTGCTAGTAATCGTTGCCGTGCGTTCACTGGAGGCATTTGTAGAACGGGTTGTCGCCGTTGAGCCAGTCGATGGAGTAGAAGCCGCCGTTGTTGAAGAACTAGAAGTTGAAGCGGGCGCAGAGGCGATTGTAGTCGATGCTGCGTCGGTCGTAGATGAGGTTGTGGACGAAGTTGTATCTCTAGCAGCAGTGCGGGTAGGGTTGGCGCTGGCTGTACTTGTAGTAATCAAGTCACTGCGTACCCAACCCGATGACCCAGAATCCAACTCAACTTTGTACCAAGTGTAACCATCAGTGCCCTGGGTTTTAGAAGCAACTTTAATAGCATCACCTGAATACGCGACTTCCAGTACCGAAGCATCAGTACTGGCGCTTTGACGAATATTGATAGGCGAACCCGTTTCAGCAGAAGCAAGCGTAGCAGTTTTGCCTGTTGTCAATTCCTCTGAGCTAGGGCTGTTAGCTTGGCTACTGCCCGGCTTAGCTCCAGGTGAACTTCCCACTACATCTACCTCGCCCCCAACCGCTGCGGCAAACTTCTTCGCCTTCTCATAGCTGGTGAAGCTTGCAACTTGAACGGTGGGCGCACCCGTTTTGCTGCGTACTTCGCTAATAGCGTTGCCACAATATTGGCTGCGAATTGCAGTCAGTTCCGCCCCATCAATAAAGACCGGGTACCAGTTCTCACTCGGCGTTGAAGCTTCCTCACCGCAAGTTGCCTGAGGGAACGTTAACGCTCCATCTGCCTTCTTTTCCTCGGTTGCTCCTGTCGTCTTAGCAGGTGCTTTTGCTGAAGGCTGAGTCATCGAGCTACAAGCTGCCAGCAGCATTATCCCTAAAGCAGCGGGAAGCAGAAGCTTTGTGGCAAGCCGTGGACGGGTGTGCGAATTTCTAGTTGCCATAGGGATTGTCTCTGTCAGCGAATAAAAAAGTGAGGATACTATCAGCTAAACGTCAGGATAAGGATAGAACATGTTTTCAGATTTGGATCTGCAATTTCAAAACAAATGAAAAAACTTTTAGTTACTGGTGCCAGCGGATTCTTGGGCTGGCATCTTTGTCGGCTTGCCCAAGCAATCGGGCAGGTTTATGGCATCTATCATCATCAGGCGATCGCGGCGAAATACCCGCAAGGGGTCGCCTCAAGTCATCCGCAAGAGGCTGCCCTCCCCCAAATCCTATCCATCCCACTCGATCTAACTGACCTCACGGCACTCAAAACCCAATTTCAAATTCTCAAGCCCGATGCGGTCATCCACACCGCAGCCATCTCAAGTCCTAACGCTTGCCAAGAAAATCCCATCCCATCCTCCGCTGTTAACGTCCACGCCTCATGGCACCTCGCAGAACTTAGCGCTGCTGCCCAAATTCCTTACCTGTTTACTTCCTCAGAACAAGTTTTCAACGGCTTAAACCCGCCCTACCGTGAAACCGATCGCGTCTGTCCCATCAACCATTATGGCGAACAAAAAGTTGCTGCCGAAGTTGGCATTTTAGAACGACACCCCGCCGCCACCATCTGTCGAATGCCGCTGATGTATGGAGTTGCCCCCCGTCCTAGCTTCATCCAGCCCTTTATCGAAGCCCTTAAGTCAGGACAGCCGCTTAACTTATTCACTGACGAAATTCGCAACCCAGTCAGCGGCACAGCCGCCGCACAAGGCATTTTAATGGCATTAGAAAAACAGGTCACAGGCTATTTGCACTTGGGCGGCAAGGAGCAGCTATCACGCTATGAAATGGGGCTGCTGTTAGCAGATATTTTGCAGATTGAAAGCCCAAAATTAAACGCTTGCCGTCAAGCCGATGTAAAAATGTCTGCGCCTCGTCCTCCCAATGCTTCGTTGGATAGTTCCGTAGCATATAGCTTGGGATATGCGCCGCGATCGATGCGAGAAGAGTTGAGGGAGTTACTAAATTAAAGGAACTCCTTAATTGTTCTCTGCCTGCTTCTGGTTCAGTTCTTGACACTTTGCCTCTGCTGCCTTGAAAGCTGCCTGATACTCTTTGCCACCTAGCATCACATTGCCGTAATACTCATAGGGCGATGAGCCATAAGTCGGCAGCGGGTCGTCTTCTGGATAGTCTTCCCTTGCCTCTTCCACGATCGCCTTCAATTTTTTCACGCTCAAACTCTGCGCTGCAAAGTAATGTAGCCCCTCAGGCTTTTGCTTCAGGTACGGCAAAGAAGGATCCAGAACTTCGTCTTGACTCTCAATCCAAGCATGTTCTAAGGGCTTGTAGGGCTGCCCCGCAAAAACTAGGAAACCCTGAACATAGGTTGCTCCTTCGGTTGCCAGAGCAGCACGATAGGCATTGTCAAACGGGGTTTTTGCCTTACTTTTTACACTTTGGGCAAGGGCAAGAGAAAGGGCTTCATTGAGAAGCTTTGGCAGAGGCTGTGTCATGGAAAGCCGAGGCTGAAAATCATCCCATCTACTATAACAATCCTCGTACCCTTCTAAAGCCGAACAAGGGCGATCAACGAAGGCGATCGCTGATGCGTTATTTAGAGATAGGGCGATCGATCGCTTATTCTCCTAACCCTAATTTTCATCCATGCGCCGAGACTCAATTTTCTACAAAATTTTTCAACAGACCCCAGCCTCTCTGTTTGAGCTACTGCCCAACCCACCCATTAATGCCCAAGACTATCGTTTCGATTCAGTCGCGGTTAAAGAGCCAAAATTTGAGATTGATGGAGTATTTCTACCGCCTAACACAGGAACACCAGGCGTAGTTTATTTCTGCGAAGTGCAGTTTCAAAAAGATGAACAACTCTATGAACGAGTATTCGGCGAGTCATTTTTATATTTTTATCGCAATCGGGCACGTTATTGTGACTGGCAAGCCGTTGTGATTTATCCATCTCGCAGTCTAGAGCAAAGTGAGTTGCATCCCTATCGGGCACTATTGAGCAGCGAGCAAGTGCATCGCATCTATCTAAATGAATTAGGAGCCATTCGTCATCTGCCCATTGGTATAGCCTTAATGATACTGACAACGTTGAATCGCCAACAAACTCCTATTGAAGCACGACACCTCCTGACTAGAACAGAACAGGAAACAACAACTGAAGCCGAGAGCCGCGCCATAATAGAGGTAGTGACAACGATTATGGTTTATCAGTTTTCCGAGTTAAGCCGAGTTGAGGTAGAAGCAATGCTAAATATGCGATTAGAGGAAACGCGGGTTTACCAAGAAGCCAAGAATGAGGGCAGAGAAGAGGGCAGAGAACAAGGCAGAGAACAAGGCAGAGAAGAAGGGCGACTAGTAGAGGCTGCAAATTTGGTTTTGCGACTGTTGACCCGTCGATTAGGACAAAAGTTATCGCCAGAGATGAAAACCACGATCGCCGCATTACCCTTGCCACTGCTTGAGGAACTCATCGAAGCAGTACTCGATTTTGGCACCCTAGCAGACCTAGAGACTTGGCTGACAGAGCATTAACAGGACGATACATCAGATCTATTAAGTCGTAGTCTTTGAGATTAACCAATCGTTGAACAGACTTCTCAAATCATCAACGTACCTCTGCACAACTCGATAAATAGACGTTCTGCTGATTCAGAAGATTCATCTTAGCTGAAGGCAGTTGTTTCTAGCCTTATGGGAATACTATGAATAGGATTTTACTTTCTAGATTAGCTAGCAAGCTGACCGTTAGGGCGAGTGGGGCAATAGATCGGCATGAGCAAAGTTCTAATTGTTGATGATAGTCACACCTTACGGCAAATGATTGCTGAGATTTTGCAGAGCAATGGGCTAGTGGTCATTGAGGCTATCAATGGTGTGGAGGCGAAGGGGAAAATTCAAACCGAAGCGCCCGATTTGGTCATTACTGACTTGATCATGCCGCTGATGAATGGCTATGAGTTATGTCGATGGATCAAAACCGACCCCAGTACTCAGAGCATTCCAGTGCTCATGTGTTCGACCAAAAGCGAGGAGTTCGATCGCTACTGGGGCATGAAGCAGGGAGCCGATGCCTACATGACTAAGCCGTTTCATCCTCAGGATTTGGTTAAGGCTGTCAAGCAGTTGCTAAAGACGAGAGGCTAGTTGCCGTTCTAATCTTTTACGGCAATACATTCCTAATCTTTCACAGCGATACATTCAATTTCAACCTGCACATCTTTTGGCAAGCGCGAAACTTCAACACAGGCACGGGCAGGAGCCGTCGCTTCGTCAAAGTATTTAGCGTACACGGCGTTCATTGCCGCAAAGTCATTCATATTGACTAAAAACACTGAGGTTTTGACCACGTCTGCCAGGGTTACTCCAGCGGCAGCGAGGATGGCTTTGAGGTTAGCGATCGCTTGCTCGGTTTGTTGTACCACATCTCCTTCCCCCACCACTTCTCCAGTTACAGGATCAAGGGCAATTTGCCCCGCCACAAAAATCAAAGTTCCAGTTGCGGCGATCGCCTGATTGTAGGGCCCTACAGGAGCAGGAGCTTGGTCGGTCTGAATAATTTCGCGGGTCAT
Organism: Timaviella obliquedivisa GSE-PSE-MK23-08B; assembly: GCA_019358855.1. Classification (NCBI taxonomy): domain Bacteria; kingdom Bacillati; phylum Cyanobacteriota; class Cyanophyceae; order Oculatellales; family Oculatellaceae; genus Timaviella; species Timaviella obliquedivisa. The sequence continues at coordinate 14,844 of JAHHII010000009.1, forward strand.
ACGTAAAGCCTGGGTCGAAAACCATATCGCCGATAGTAGCAGTAATCCTGCAAGATGCGATCGTGATCGAAGCAAAGATTAGAAGGCAGTTGCCAAAGGTCGAAAATTCCTAGATTTTTGGCATCGTCTCCAGCTTTTGGTTCTCCTTGAGCGATCGCAATCAACACAATACTGAGGGTATGCTGCCGGGGATCACGGGCAGGATCAGAATAAACCTGAAACTGCTCGACCAATTGAACCCCTAGCCCAACTTCTTCCTGGGCTTCGCGTTTTGCTGCAACTTCGACTGATTCGCCATAGTCGATAAAGCCTCCAGGTAACGCCCAGCCATAGGGGACGTTAAGGCGCTCGATTAAGACAATGGGGCAATGGGGGCGATCGCTAAGTTCAATAATGATATCAACCGTAGGAACAGGATTCTTATAGGTCATCGGTTAAGCCTGAATCGTCAGATCTAAGATAGAGATGAGAGAGATGAGATAAAGAAATGTCTGGACTCTTGCCAAAAACTATCCGCACCACAGCAGGGGAGCGATCGCCCTTTCATTCAACAATGCTGCCAATAGCTAGGCTACGAATGATTTAGCTAGGCTACGAATGATTGCGTCGAACCTAAACGTAACCCTAAAATTCAAACCGGAAGATAGACAACAAAAAGTACTAAAACTGGTTAACTCATGAATATCTGAAGTGCCTGAAGTGATTAATTAGAGCAGAATCAAGACGACAATTGCCTGGCTCTGGCGATCGCAGATCCAACGTGTCGCTTCCACTTGGAACTTTCAGATCATGATACAGTCAAATGTTGGAAAAACAATTTTTGCCTCTCTAATCTCTAACCCGTATGCCTTTTCCCAGAACTAGCGGTATTTTGCTCCATCCCACTTCATTGCCTAGCCAATTTGGTATTGGTGACTTGGGCAACGAGGCTTACCGATTCGTTGATTTTCTAGTTGAAAGTAACCAACAGATTTGGCAAATTCTACCCCTAGGCCCCACAGGATATGGCGATTCTCCGTATCAATGTTTCTCGGCAATGGCGGGCAATCCGCTGCTCATTAGCTTAGAAAAGCTTCAAGCACAAGGATTACTGAGCATAGACGATATATCTAATCCCCCTAATTTTCCCCTATCTGTAGACTTTGGCTGGGTCATTCACGTCAAAATGCCGCTATTGCAGAAGGCTTGCGATCATTTCCGGGCGCAGCCAGACCCGCAAAAATACCAAGCATTTGAGGCTTTCTGTCAATCTGCCGCTTGGCTCGAAGACTTTGCCCTGTTTATGGCGCTTAAAGAAATTCATCGGGGAGCTAGTTGGCAAACATGGGAGCCAGAAATTGCTCAGCGTAAACCTGAGGCGATCGCCCACAAGCAACAAGAGCTAGCCGCCGAAATTTTCTATCATAAATTCCTTCAGTTCGAGTTTGCTCAACAATGGTCAAGCCTGAAGCAATACGCCAACGAAAAAGGAATTCAAATCCTAGGCGATTTGCCGATTTATGTTGCCCATGACAGTGCCGAAGTTTGGGCACGTCCCGAATACTTTCACCTTGATCAAGAAACAGGTGAGCCCCTTCTCATGGCAGGCGTTCCTCCTGACTATTTCAGCGAGACTGGGCAACTCTGGGGCAACCCCATTTATGATTGGGATCGCCTTCAGCAGGAGAACTTTAGCTGGTGGATGCAGCGATTTCAGGTCATGCTCAACTGCGTTGACCTGATTCGTATTGACCACTTTCGAGGATTTCAGGCTTACTGGGCAGTGGCTCAAGGCGAAACTACAGCCATCAATGGCGAGTGGGTAGAAGCCCCGGGCACAGAACTTTTTCTACAGCTTAAGAAAGAATTGGGCACTCTGCCAATCATTGCCGAAGACTTAGGATTCATCACGCCAGAAGTAGAGGCATTGCGGGATCAGTTTGACTTTCCTGGCATGAAAATTCTTCAGTTTGCCTTTGATGGCGGCTCCGATAATCCCTATTTGCCCTTCTGCTACACCCCTAATACCGTGGTTTATACAGGTACCCACGACAATAATACAACTGTAGGATGGTTTGAAGAGCGATCGCCTGATGAACAGCACAGCGTTACCCAATACCTCAGTGCCCCGAGTTCTGCCGGGGTTCACTGGGATCTGATTCGTCTTGCCCTAAGCTCTGTGTCAAACCAAGCCATTACGCCTCTACAGGATATTCTGGGATTAGGGACTGCCTCGCGGATGAACTCACCCGGACAGGCTGAATGTAACTGGGGCTGGCGTTACGAGGCAGGTGCCTTAACGCCTGAAATGAGCGATCGCCTCCGTACCATGACCCAGATCTACGGGCGCAACCCTAAGTAGGATCGAAAATAGCTCTTGAAAAGCAGAGAAGTAGCTCATTAGAAGCCGCCTCTCTGCTTTTTAAATTATTCAGAACTCGATAAAGCCTTATCGAATGGGAGCGATCGCCGAATCTGGCAAACTTGCTGAGTCTTGGCTGACCGAAAAGACCTTCTCTTCAACTGCTCCTGGATCACCCATCGGCTTTGCCTGCTTGCCATCGTAAGCAACCATTACGCCTCCCGCATTGCCCGATCGTACCCGAATTAAGCTTTTTGCCGACCAAGAACGCTCAGTTCCTTCCGACAAAACGCCTTCGTAGTCAGGCTGCCCATCTACCTCAACCTGCAACCACGACTGAGCCGTCAGCTTGACATTAATTTTAACGGGCTTATCCACGGTTGAGCGGCTGGCGATCGTTTGAGGACTAATGGACTTCTCAGCAGCACTTGAACTTCTTTGGACATTAGAAGGGCTAGCTTCTAAACGGGTGACACCGCTAGGAATAGGCTCCGAACGATTGACCACATAAGAGAGTAAGCTCACTGATGCCACAATGAGCCCGACATAAGCGACATATAAATGCAGTGGACGAAGTTGGGCAGCCGCAGAATCATTCCAAGATGACTCTACCTTGCGGGCATTGCCCTCCACTGGAAACGCCTCCGCAAACTGGGTCCCATCCAGCCCCAAGGCTTCCGCATAGCGCTTGATAAATCCTTGAATATAGACAGGTTCAGGCAACTGCTGTAACTTGCCCATCTCGATCGCCCGCAACAGCCGAGGCTGAATTAGCGTCTTGGTAGAAACCTCTTCGAGAGACAACAAATTCTCCTCACGAATCTGCCGCAAATAGTCGCCTATCTGCGTAAGTTGCTCTGCTTGCTCATTCTTTTGTAGGAGGGAAATCTCTGTAGTCATAGCTTGTGACCTTTACTTTCACTCACACCAATCTTCAAATCTGGTTCAGTCATCCCTAAGTTTGCCAGGGGTTGTCCGATACCTTCAGCCTGAACCTGTAAAAACTTAATTTCAGACTCCCTTAGATAACGATACTGCCCACTTGGTAATTTTCCTAGTCGGATTGAACCAATAGCAGTTCGGTGTAGTTGACGAACCGGATGACCCAATTGTTCAGCCACTCGACGAATTTGGCGGTTTCGTCCTTCTCGAAGTACGATTTCCAAAAGTGTTTGGTTTCGATCTTGATTGAGAACCCGAACTTCTGCAGGCAACGTCATTTTTTCGTCTAGCATCACTCCGTCACGCCATTGCTCTAGAGTGCTGGCATAGGGCAAGCCGTCGACCCAAACCTGATAAGTTTTGGGCACTGCATGACGAGGATGGGTCAACCCAAAGGTAATTGCTCCATTATTAGTGAGGATCAGCGCTCCTGTAGAGGCAGTATCTAGCCGCCCCACAGGATGAACCCCAGCATCAATACCCACTGATAGGGCAATGAGATCAATTACTGTGGAACGTCCTTCAGGATCATGGCAGGTAGAAACAACCCCTGCAGGCTTATGTAACAGCAAATAAATCGGAGTAGGACGGTGAGTGGGATGGATATGGGTTCCATCTACCTCAATCCAATCTTGTTGAGGGTCAGCTTTCTGTCCAATTTGGACAACTTCCCCATTCAAGCAGACGCGTCCATCTAAAATCATTTGCTCAGCCTGACGACGTGAAGCAACCCCCCATTGGGAAAGAATCTTTTGTAGCCTTTCAGTCATAGGATAAGAAGGGGCACTGAACCAAGAGAGTAGATTGGGGGCAAAGCCAGGACTCTGTGTTCAGATTTAGCATGTTTGCACATGTACAAATATTACAGGACTGGAGGACTTTTGCGGTAACCAAACCACAGATTTAGGTGGGTAAAGTGTGTAGAGAGTCTGAACTACCCATGGGAAGACGAACTTGGAGCCAGGCTCCCCCTGTTTGGGGATGATTGCTGGCAGTGATTGAACCTTGATGAATTTCTACAATTTGCCGAGCGATCGCCAACCCTAGCCCACTGCCACTGGGTAAGTCAGGCTGACTAGTATAGCGATCGCTCTGCCCCATATCGCTGGTCGTTTCCGCCAACAGCGTGACTTGGCGCGATCGCGAAGGATCAGCCCGGTAAAACCGCTCAAATACGTGGGGCAGAGCTGCCTCTGGAAAACCAGACCCCGAATCAATGACCTCAAGGCACACCTGAGCAGGTTGAGAAGGCTTGAGCGCATCCTCCACCTGAACCTTGACACAAATATGCTGGTAGTCGTGGCTAAATTTAATGCTGTTATCTAAAAGATTGACTAATAAGCGATGAATTCGTGCCGTATCCATTGGCATCCAAAGCTGGGTGGGTCCACGATAGTCAATTTGTACTCCTTTGCGTCTTGCCAGCGGCTCTAGGCTGTGCCAAACCGAATAAATTAAATCAACCAGGTTATTGGGCTGAAGTTGAATCCCTTGAAAAGAGTTCTGGTCAACCTGGCTTAAATCCAACAGATCTTGAACGAGCGTGCTGAGACGAATTGTTTCCTGAATTAAGCGATCGATCCAAGTCCGCAGAGCGGGATCAACCCTAGTTTGCAAAGTTTCAGCCACTAAACGGATAGAAGTCAGCGGCGTTTTTAACTCGTGTGCCAGGTCAGAAGCCCAGCGATCGCGCTGCTGCATTAAAGTCAGCGATTCTTGACGATTCTCTAGAAAAATTCCAACTTGACCTTCCATTAAAGGGAAAGCATATCCCCGCAATGCGTAAGACTGCTGCTCCGAGAGTTGAGCCGGATCATTGCTTACAGAGTAAAACATCCAGTCCTGTTGACAACGCCGATCGACATTTCGAGCTTGGTCAATCAAATCATCTAGTTCATAAGAACGCACAAGCTCTAACAACAAGCGGGGCTTTGCCGAGCGGCTTTCCTCATCGATCCCTAAGAGGGTTCGGGCTTGTAAATTTGACTCCATCAGCCGATTTTCGTCATCAACTTTCAGGTAGCCAATCGGGGCACGCTGTAAAGTTTGCCAATATATCTCCACCTTCTGCTCAAGGTGATATTGCACCTCTTTCATCTGAGCGATTGCGATACCCACCTGCGATGCGGGAGATAAAGAGTTATCTTCCACATCTGTCCCCAGCTTTCTAGCTAAAACCCTCAGCCTTAAATTAAAGCGCGATCGCTGCCACAGCAGTAACCCTATGCCAACCGTTAACCCTAAGAGAAACCCTAAGACTGCCACGATTTGATTCCATCTGAAGAAGTTCAGAGCACAGCAGATAGAATAACCCGAAACCTATGCCATAAAATTATGCCTAACCGAACCGATAACCAAAACCTCGAACGGTTAAGAGATACGCAGGATGACTCGGATCAACCTCTAGCTTTTCTCTGAGCCAACGGATATGAACATCTACTGTTTTACTGTCGCCCATAAAATCAGGGCCCCAAATCCGTTCGATTAACTGATCCCGCGACCAGACTCGGCGGGGATAGCTCATGAACAACTCTAAAATTCGGAATTCTTTTGGAGAAAGATTAATCTCGTCTCCTCGAACTGTGACTCGGCACTCTTGGGGATATAGAGAAATATCGTTAAATTTTAGCGTAGTTTCCTGAGCTTGAAGTTGAGCATGACGATGGCGACGCTGCAAGGCACGGCAACGGGCGATTAGCTCTCGCATCCCAAAGGGCTTGGTCAAGTAGTCATCTGCACCGACCTCTAAGCCCACCACGCGATCGGTTTCGCTGCCCTTTGCACTCAAAATCAAAACAGGGACACTATTTCCTTCTCGCCGAATCAGCCGGCACAAGTCTAAACCGTTAACATAGGGCAGCATTAAATCTAAAATAATTAGATCAAAATTCACCAATTCAGGACGATTCGACTCTCCTGAGCGACAAACTAGTTCTAGCCCTTTACGTCCATCCTCGGCTGTTACAACTTCGTAGCCTTCTTCAGACAGCGCTAAAGCGATCGTCTCTCTAATTAGCTCTTCGTCTTCAACCAAAAGCACTCGACCGAGCCTTGTTTCCTGCTGAAACCTCGTTTCTTCGGGCGTTAGGGTAATGGGCATAGATGCGCCTGTAGAGCTATGTGTCAAGCACATCCTATCAGATTAAAGCTCGATCGCTTAACAAAGAAATTTGGTCGAGCGAGATAATTTCTGTGGTTTCTAATACAAACCTTGATTTTCAGCCCAAGACCAGCACTCTAATGCTCCCCACAACCTAGCCTATTGTCCGCAGCAGCGATCGATGCCTAAGCTATCTAACAACAGATCGCTGACTGCATTGGCAACGGCAAACTCGCTATAAAAGCTTCTAGAAAAATCAAACGCCTGCATTTCAGTAATAATCGCCATGACTAGCGAACTCACATCGTTCTCACCTTCCATTCGCTGCCGTACAAACACCTGTGCCGCTCGTTGGGCAATTCCCTCATTCACGGCTTCAGGAATAAATTCTTGGTCAAGCCATTGATGGAGCGATCGCTGTAACCACTCCCCCTCTTGCTGAGCATCGCGCGCTGGCGGCAATGTAATGGATGGGATTGGCTCAGCCATTGCGTCCTCCAATCTGTATATCTCTAATCTGCATAAACGCTATGCTATCTGATTAGGTAATTCAGCCGCTTCATCGTTCAAGATAATATACGTTTCAACCGCCGGATGTTTCTCCTAGCCACTTCCCTTCTATGCAATTCGATGTTTCTACCATCATTCAGGGTTACACCCAAGGCTATTTTCTGATGGCAGACGGAGAAGGCGAGGCGTTAAGCTGGTACTCTAGCCGCGAACGGGCGCTGATCCCTTTAGACGATCGGTTTCGATACCCGCGATCGCTTCAACGTATCCTTAACCAGAATCGTTTCACTGTTGCCGTCGATCGAGACTTCAAAGCAGTGCTCGCAGGCTGCGCCCAGCGAGAAACGACCTGGATTTCAGCAGAATTGAAAGAAATCTATTGGGCGCTGCATCAGGCTGGAATCGCCCACAGTTTCGAGACTTGGGAAGGCGAAACCCTCGCCGGTGGGGTTTTGGGCATCGTTATTGGTGGAGCATTTATAGGAGAGTCTATGTTCTACCACATTCCTGAAGCCTCGAAGGTGGCAATGGTCAAGCTGGTTGAACACCTGCGATCGCGCCAGTTTCTCTTATTCGATGCCCAAATTATGAACCCTCATCTGGAGCGTTTTGGGGCGTATATCTTGCCTAACCAGGAGTACAATCGGCTGCTGCAAACAGCGATCGCCCGTCCCTGCCTACTGTAAATAATCGTGCTGTAAGGGGCTGTAAAGAGAAAGATAGAACCCAGAAAAAGCTAACGCAAGGAAAAGCGTCGTACTGCAAACAAACTACCCATCAATCCAACCGAGCCACCTAACGCCAGCAAGATTAAGGGCAGAGAAAGCGACTCTTGAGCCGTTAGCTGCATTCCATCTGTCAAAAACTTAATAAACTCGGGTTGCTGCGCCAAGAGCCTAGTCAAAAATCCCTGCACCCCAGCAATTAGCCCCCAAGCAATTAATGCTCCAACGCCGCCCAAGATTAGGCCTTGCAAAACAAATGGCAGGTAGATCCAAGTATCGGTTGCACCCACCAACTGCATCACCTCTATCTCTCGACGACGTGCCATCACAATCAGGCGAATAGTCGTGTTGATCACCGCGATCGCTGTCAACGTTAGCATTGTTGTGATCCCTAAGCCGACCCAATTCAACCCTTGATTTAACTGCGCCAGTCGCTTCACTGCCTCATCTACATATTTCACCTCCTCAACCCCTTGCACCTGCTTCAGCTTCGTTGCCAAGACTGGCACCGTCTCCGAATTCTTCGCCTTCACAGTCATTTGGTCTACCAACGGATTACCATTCAATTGCTCACTCGCTCCCTGAATGTCTGACAAGCCCAAAGCCTTGACCAATTCGCCCCATGCTTCTTCTTTAGGAATCGAGGTCACCGAAGTTACTTCTGGCATCGCTTGCACTAACGGCTTCAAGTCATCTGCCTGCACGCCTGTTTCCAAGTAAACAGACACTTCTAGCTGGCTACCAAATTGGTTAACTAAACCATCTAACTGCCAAGAAGCCTGTAAACTCATGCCAAACAGAAACAGCAACACTGTAACCGTACTAACTGCCGCCCAGTTCATCCAGCCGCTTCGCTTTAGCCCTAGCAGGGTTTCTCGGAGTAAATAGTCTGATTTCGTAAAAATTTGCAGCACGTTTAGAACTCTCCAATTGCTCCTAAGCCAGACTCTTTCTTAATGAGCCATGATAATTCCTTCAGCAGAAATTCTAAGTAGCTTAAAGAAAATTAGATAAAGACTACTGGATTTCTCGTAGGTTTTAGGGGCTGACGGAGAAGGCGATCGTGAATCTACGCAAGCTTTTGATGAAGGGCAAATAACTTATAAACTTAGAGGATGTCTGAGAAGTATCAAAGATTCTTACACTCGCCCCCCACCCCCCATTCTGGGGGACTTCCGAACCAATGCTCCTTCAAAGTCCCCCAGAATGGGGGATTTAGGGGGCGGATCGGATAGCAATCTAGACTTCTTAGACATCCTCTTAGAGTGTGTATGCTGTAATCAGAACTGCCTAAGCAGATAGAAAAATTGCACACCATGGATATTTCTGCTTATCTACAGCGCATTGGGTACGGTGGATCAATAGAACCGACGGTTCAGACACTAGGAGCTTTGCAAAGAGCCCATCTGCTAACCGTTCCCTTTGAAAATCTTGATATTCATCTGGGGAAGCCCCTTAATCTTGATTCAGATGCCTTGTTTACAAAAATCGTAGAGCAGCAGCGTGGCGGCTTCTGCTATGAGTTAAATGGATTACTAGCAGAAGTTCTGCTTCAACTAGGCTTTGAAGTATCCTTACTTTCAGCCCAGGTTGCTCGAAAACAGGGCGGGTTTGGAGAGAACTTTGACCATCTTGTCTTACTTGTTCATCTTGAAGAGGATTGGTTGGTAGATGTGGGGTTTGGAGAGTCGTTTCCCGAACCTCTAAGCTTGAGCCAGGAAGGGGCATGTGGCGGCTATCGGTTGAGTCATGATGGGCAGTATTGGCTGGTACAAGCGCTTAAAACAGATCATTGGCAAACTCAATTTCGCTTTACGCCAGATCCGCATCAGTTCTCCGAGTTTCACAGAATGTGCGTTTACCACCAGACTTCGCCAGAGTCGAAGTTTACACAACGTCGGCTTTGTAGTCGGGCGACCTTGGAAGGACGTATTACTTTGGTAGATCGACGATTGATTTTAACTCGATGGGGCGATCGCCAGGAGCGCCGTCTTAAAACTGAACAAGAGTACCAGCAGGCGCTAGCCGATTACTTTTGCATCAAAATTCCAGAGATGAGCAGGATTTACTAAGATGGAGAGAAGAATGTAGTTCAATGTTAAAAGGTCGTTTGCGAGTTTCCATGTCATGACTGCTCAAATTTTGGTTGAAAAGAAGAAGTTAGTGAAACCGCCCCTAGGGCTGCATTATCTGGGCGATCGCGTCCTGCGACAGCCTGCGAAGCGAATTGCCAAAGTCGATGATGACATTCGCAAACTGGCAAGACAAATGCTCCAGACCATGTACAGTGAGGAGGGCATTGGTTTGGCGGCTCCCCAAGTGGGCGTACACAAGCAGATTCTGGTCGTAGATTGTGACACCGAGAATGCAGCAACACCACCTTTGGTGTTGATTAATCCGGTGATCACTAGTGCCAGCAAAGAATTTTGCGTGATCCAGGAAGGTTGCCTCAGCATTCCTCAAGTATTTTTAGATGTAACTCGCCCTGAAATGATTGAAGTATCCTACAAAGACGAGCAGGGCAAACCCCGAAAGCTAGTCGCGAAGGAGCTACTGGCACGAGTAATTCAGCACGAAATAGATCATTTAAATGGCGTTCTATTTGTCGATCGGGTGGATAATGTTTTGGCAATGAACCAAGAGCTAGTGAAGCAAGGGTTCGCGATAGATGCAGTTAAGCCTGTTTAGTAAAGAGAAGAAATCGAGTGACTCCAAAAAGTGGTGCTTTGTTGGCAGGTTCGTGCGTTGCGGCGATCGCGGCAGTGGGTTGTATATTTGAACTCTCTTCAGGAACCCCTCAACTGGGTGGGTTAATCACTGGAATTATCTTGGCATTGAGTACCCCTTTAACGGGTATCTTCTTTTATGCAGCCGTTCAAGATGCCAGAGCTAATGGGCAATAGCATAACCCTTTCCTCTCCTCCCTAGAATAATGACCGGATTACCTCCCCTGCCCGCAGTTCTCCGGCAAGTCTCTTGTAGCGGCGATATTGCTGCCTCTTACTCACTGATTGACCCTCAGGGAATGGTGATGGGGCGCGATCCCCAATGCCAAATCCTCCTCGATTCTGAAAGTTATGGGGGCGTGTCTCGAAAGCACGCAGAGGTTCGACCGTCCTTTACCTCACCAACAGGTTGGCAGGTCTGTGACCTTAGCAGCGCAAATGGAACCTATGTTAATGGGCAGCCGTTGAGAGGGTGTCGAAGTTTACAGGTTGGCGATCGCATCTCGTTGGCACAAGGAGGCCCCCATTTTATTTTTGGGCTTCAATCCAGTACTGAGTTTGTCGAATTGCCGACTAATCGCTCATTGGTTTCTCAGAATGGGAGTCCTGAGAATATTTCTGCCCTACCCGTTCACTCAGTAGTCGTCTCAGATGTCACCTTTAGCCAGTTATTTCCAATTCTTTCGACTGGGAGAGACTTAACTCAGAAGGCTTATTTACTTCCAGGGATTATTACGATCGCGTTTGTGGTTTTGATGTTTACTGCCATTGGTAAGTCAGATCTTTTCAATCTACTGCTGGCAGCTTATATTGCCGGGATTGCTTACTTTTTTGTCTACCAGCTTTGTGGCAAACGCAAGCCCTGGTGGGTATTGGCGGGTTCTGCGATCGTCACGGTGCTGGTATTGAGCAGCCCTCTTTTAGATTTGTTCGTTTTTGTGTTCCGGGATTTTCTACCCGGAAAAGTTTCTCAAAGCGCCGCATCAGAGAACTTCCTGCTGATGCTAGTGCGAATGTTCTTTGGAGCAGGGTTAATGGAGGAATTACTAAAGGCAATTCCTATCTTGCTGGCTTATGGCATTGGTACAAAGTTGCGATCGCCCTGGCGCGAAAAAATAGGGGTTTGGGAGCCACTTGATGGCATTTTACTAGGGACAGCCTCAGCCGTAGGATTCACACTCCTCGAAACATTAGGGCAATATGTGCCCTCAGCAAGCAATGACTTGATGCTTCAAAGTCAGGGTGCGGTAGTGGGTCTACAGCTACTAATTACCCGGATTTTGGGTTCTATCTCTGGGCACATGGCGTATAGCGGTTATCTGGGCTATTTCATTGGGCTGAGTGTTCTCAAGCCCTCAAAACGCTGGCAAATCTTGGGTGTAGGGTATCTTACAGCAGCCGGATTACATGCGCTATGGAATGCAACAGGAGCTTTGAATTTACTGGTACTAGCGCTGGTGGGTATCGCCTCTTATGCGTTTTTAGCAGCAGCGATCTTGAAAGCGAGGGCTTTATCTCCCAACCGATCGCAAAATTTTGCAACTCGCTTTACAAATTTGCCTTAGTTTGATTCTTCTCCAGCACCAGAACTTTGGAGAAGCGTATAGCGCGCCACTGCTAGGCTCAATCTAGCTTGTTCAATGCTCGATAAGTCATCCCAGTCTGTACAATGAACCGACTTTAGAACTGATTCTAGACTTTCAGATTCTGAACCTCGCATAGCGTAGGCAAAGGGGCGGGCAAGGACTTGCAAATCATCAGTATCCCAACTAGGCAGAATATCTTGAACACACTGAACCAATTGATCTGCCAAAGACAGGTTAGCAGAAGCAACTTGCTGTGCTCTTTGAATAATAATATTGAGCAACCGTTGAGGAACTTGTGTAGCAAAGCGTTGGAATACATCGGCAGCAAGACCATTGGTAGCAGGAACAGTCGCCCAAACTTGCTCTAAGTGGGTCGCAAAAATTTGTCCTTGCTCGGTTAGGTCTTCAGTCGTCCAACCCGCGTTCAAAACTTCCTGCTCTAAGTCAGCAAAATAGGACGCTGCGGTGAGGCTAGCAGGATCCCAAACATAAGAAGCCTGCTCTTGCAGGATTTGTCTTAGAAGCTCGATCTCAGCTTGAGATTGGAAAGCTGAAACACTAGGTCGTTGAGGGTCTTGGGTCATCAATTTACTCCCGAATTTTCTGACAGATGCGATTTGATATGCATGACTACATCTGCCTGTAAGCCAGTTCCGCAATTGTCTATTGCTTTTTAGATTATTCGACAACAAATTCTAATGCTTGGCTACGAGGATTGCCAAACCGCAGCTGAGTTTGGGAGCGCAGCGGCACTTCTTGCTGATGAACTTTGTGCCAGCCTTCATCGCTAGAAATCCAGGTGCCGTACCGAGAGCGATCGCGTAGTAAATAACTCGGCTCCAGATCATCTAGCCGCGAAGAATCTCGATAGAAAATCTCAGCGTGGTCGCGAGAAACACCCGGATGCTGTAACACTAAATCATTGCCCTCTCGACTGCCCACCCGCATGATACCGCCTCGAACAGACCAAACTTCAGGCGGGGTTTCTAGCGATCGCAAGTAAGCCGAGGGAGTTCGCTGTTCTCCCATCCAGGTGGCAGAGTACTCAGGGATTTCGGTCACGTTGCCTGTAAAGGGACGAAGTAGCTCACCATCAAACTGAGGGTGCATGTAGAGGACAGGCAACGTCCAGGCGGGTTGATTAAATTTGTACAGCGTTAAAAGATGCTGACGGGCAATGGCAACCGCTTCATCAATGGGCGATCGCTCTGCTAGTGCTTGAGTAAAAACTTGGATGAAGCTCAGAGCTTCTTGATCGGCGATCGAGTCTCGCATTCCCAGCACCGCCGGTACGCCATGATGAATCAGCACCTCTGCCAAACTGCTGCGAGGGACAGCTTGATGGGATTGCTGATAGGGCTGTGCGCCCCAGCAGGCATTAAAAACAGCGAGTTTAACCTGACACCGGACTAATACCTGCGCTAGTTCTGTCCCATTCATCGCTTCCCCAGGGCGCAAAAACAAAAGTCCGCCATCAGGCGCAGATACCCCATGCCCTGCATAAAACAAAACGTTGTAATCTCCCGTTTCTAGGGCTTGAACCAGTTCACCTGGAGTGGGTTGAATGAGGGTAGTCACTTGGCAAGAGGCTGGAGTAATGGCGCGGCGCGGCGATGCTTCGGCAACGCTCTCCAAAATTTTTGCCAGGGAAGCTGCCTCTCTATCAAGATTGAGTTGCGCCAAACCTCCCTTTGCAGATTCTTGTCCTAGCACCAGCAGAATTTTTACAAAGTATTCAGAGCGGAGCGGCGGCAGTGGGTCTACATCTGTGGTGGTGCGGCTAAACAAAAGCTGTTGACTTAGGGAGATTGCTTGTTTGCCTGCTTGGGGCTGCATAATTTCCCAGGGGACAGCAATTAATTCTGGGTCACGAATTTCCATTCGCACCCGCAGCGGACGACCTTGCCCAATGGCAATTCCCTGGCTCTGATTAAAGCTTCCTTGAATAGTTCCATCCAGCAGCCATTGCCAAAGGCTCATACCCAGGTGCTGCATTAACCGCCCTGTGTAGCTTGTAGGATGTCCTTCTGCCTTGGCATCAGGAACTAAGGGCGGTAAGGTCACGGGGAACCGAGGAACTTCGGGCAGGTCGCGGAGTGAAAACAGCCCTTGCCAGGAGTGCCAGGTTTCGGTCAGCGCGGGCGACCATAGGCGGTCGTGGTGAACATATCCCCCTGGATAGGGAGACTGCAAAACCCAGACGGCGTAGTGCTGCGGTTCGACCGCTGTTAACCGAGCGATCGCCAAGCTAAGACAAGGAGTATCCAACAAAGACATGTAGCGGGTACTAATCCCTCTAAATAAATAACTAAGCTGCCATCCCTAATGTATCAGTCCCTTCCCAACTCGGCTCTTTCCGAGAACGTTCTCGTAATCAAACCTGCTTAAACCTGCTTATGGAGATGCCGTTTTTTTGCAAGCTCCCTGTTGCTGAGGAGTCGCCTGAGCAATGGGCACTACCCAGGCACTAATGTCAGACTCCCGAATCCAGCCCTCCTGTCCTGACGTTAACGAAGAATCAAGTTTTGAGACTGGAACAGAACACACCCTAAATTGCACCCACTGTCCCTGCCGAGTCGTGCCTCTCTTACTCACAACCTCCAAAACTGCGTCATTAGGAATCGTGCCGATCGCCCCAGGAGAACTGGAAGCAGGTGGAGAAAGCGCTATCCCAGTCCTCGTATTGGAACTGGTATTGGGATTAGGAGCAATTGGCTCAAAGAGTAAGACAAGAGGCGGGAGAAGGGCAGGATTTTTGGGGTTCAATTGCACCAATGAACCAATTTCTAAAGGGGTCACAATTGGACTAGCAGAAATAGTTGAGCTAGGCTGAGGGCTAATTGGTGGAGCGGATCCAGGAGCAACTGCCTGTTTAACGCCCGACAACCAGAAGAGAAACCCTAATAATCCTGCAATGCCCAACAGCGCTCCAATACCGAGTAGTAGCAGCCTAGAAGAATGCTGTTTAGGAGGAAGAACTTGAGTTTTAATCCCGGATGGAACAGGCTCTGCTGAGTAAGGCTGGCTGGTCTGAACAGAGACTGGGGCAGTAGAGGTAAACTGATCTGACCAGCGTTGTTCTGAAAGAACGGAGGGCGATGGGGGCGATGAAGGGGTTACTTGAACATAGATTAAGCCTACCGTGACGTTATCGTGTCCATTCTGGGTATTGCCAATCTCAACGAGGCGCTTGCTAACTGTTTCAATGTCAGTCTTTCCTTCTAGCAAGGGCAGAATTTCAGTTTCCCAATATTCCTCCACGCGATCGCCATCACTCAAGCCATCCGAACAGAGCAAGAACACACTGTCTTCGTCCAAGACAAATCGCTGCACATTGGGATACAGCAAACTAGACGCACTCATTCCTAATGCTTGTACTAAAGACCCAGAGCCAGGTTGCTGAAGTGCTTGTGGATAGGTACAGTACCCTAACCGGACTTCCCGCGATGCCACATCATCATCTAACGTGACTTGATGACAGCCGTAGCGGGTAATCCAGTAGGCGCGACTGTCGCCGACATGGGTGATATAAAGCTCGTGGGCGCGAATCAGTCCCATGACTAAAGTTGTGCCCATGCGCTGACGGTCTAGGCGCTGTTCGCTATCGTTACGGCGGCTGATCTGATCATTGGCAAGGCAAGCGGCTTTTTCTAATTCCACCATCAAAGTCGCGGCATTGGAGCTTTTGAGGTCGAGGGATATAATTTGGTTCTGAATTGCTTCGATCGCCAGGTTTGAGGCTACATCTCCTCCCTGGTGACCCCCAATACCATCGCACACAACTACTAGAGGATCTTGTACCGAGAGCAGGGCTTGAACGATGCCACTGGGGGGATAACAAGCATCTTCGTTGCGCTGGCGCGTTGGGCCTTGGTCTGTGCAGGTGGCGGTTTGCACGTGCCGAGCCTGAGCTTGACCCACACGAGCGATCGCATTATCAAGATAATCTATCAACAATTCAATGCTATAAATTTCACCTTGAACTAATTGCGGGCAGATCTGTTGTAAAAAAGAGGCTACTTCGGGTTGTGCGATCGCCGCCCAAGACTGCCAAAGTTGCCCAAGTTGCGCCAAAGAAGGCTCATTTTCGCGATCGCTCTGCAACTCTACTAACCGCAGCAACGAACCTTCTACTTTTAATAATTCAGGATTCAACAAACCTGGGCCAACCTGCTCACTATTAAACGGTTGCCATAAGTTCGCCATCTGCCATAGCCAATTCAACTGACGCAGTGCAGTCGCTTTTCCCCATTCATCAGTTAGGGCAGGCAGAAGTTGGACATTGAAACCCTCTCCCTCTAATCTTTCCACCCAAAGAGCCGCCTGTTCTAGCAACAAAATAGGACTAGAAGCCTGTCTTTCTAGCCAGTCATAAACCTGTGGCACATGAAGTTGCCAAGGTGAAAGGCGCAAGTAGGGCACTAATTGAGGGGGAACCTCGGCAGGATTATTGGGAAGAAGTCCTGGCTTCGTATCAAGAAAAATGTTCTTAGATTTGCAGAGATATCGCCCTGCTAGCAATTCATCAGGGTCATAGCGATCTTTGCCTACTGCCCACAAATAGCGCCTGATTAAAGGCGTACGACAGTTCTGACAGAACTGATTACCTTCAGGATTGGGCGTTTGGCAGGCGGGATTATGGCAGTCAAGCATCGCCATGAGTAATGGAGCCAGGAATACAACGGTTCCATCAGGATATCGTATCTCGATTTTAGATTTTGAATTTTAGCTCTGAGATTTTGAATTCTTTAGAGATCAAGGTGATTGGCGGCACCGTTATCATCGGCAGCACGGGGTAAGCCAAGGCTGTAGTTTTTGACGCGGCTGTTGAGGTTGTAGGAAATGCCGCCTGCTTGAAGGAGCGATCGCACAAACTGTTCTAAATCTGACCCAATTCGACGCAAGTTGTAATCGGTCAACTCTACGGCTTCAGAAGCATCTACCAACTCATCAAACTTGCGATAGACCTGCTGAAGAGCGGTGTCATTCCAAAGCAATTCGTTGTCAGGGTCAACATCTAAGGTCAGTGTGTCGGGACTAGGCACCAGTTCGTTATTTGTATTTTGAATGTTAGCCGCAAAAATGCGAACATGACGGGTTGTAGACTTGAGCAGCATAGGTTTTAGGGCTTAGGAAACGAGGGTGTTGTCAAACAGTATTCGGAAATAGTATAAGTCGAATTCTCAACGATCGCGGTTCTCCTCCCTATCGTTGTCAGATGACTGTACTCTTTAATTCTGATCGCTTTATTATTGACTGCTCTCAAATTTCTGACAGGCGTTATGCTTGGGGATGTTAAACTTGCCCCTGCCCAAAAGAGGACGCGATCGCATGAGAATTCCGAAATCTCAGGATCAGGACAAGCGCGATCATCGTGACCTTAACCTGAATGCTCAATCTGGCAAAAGCCTCGCTTTGGCGCACTTAAGCAGCATCTTCAAAACCTTGTCGATCATGACCACAGGGGGAGCGATCGCCATTGGGTTCATCATTTTGGCGGGCATGTGGCAAACTGGAAACCAATTTTTCGGGAAGCTCTCTGGCTTATTCAATGCGCCTCAGCCCGAACCACAAGTTGATGTGCGATCGATGGTGGTACAGCAAATCCGTCATGCCAGTGAGCTAACAACCGCAATTTTCACTATGGAAACCGTGGTGCCAGCCAGCCGCGATCGTACCCTTGGCGGCTACGTTGTTGGCAAAACCACCCTCCTCTACATCGCCTACGGAGAAGTTCGGGCAGGCGTTGATTTGTCTGAGTTAAAGCCTGAAGATGTGCAACTCAATGGCGATACCACCATTCTTCGCTTGCCGCCACCGCGAATTTTAGACAGCAAAATCGATGTCAGCCGCTCTAAAGTTTATGACTACGATCGCGGATTTTTGGGCTTGGGTCCCGATGCTGCCCCAGAGCTACAGGATCTAGCGCAGCGGCAAACGTTAGACAAAATTGTGGCTTCTGCCTGTGCCAATGGTATTTTGCAGTCGGCAAGCGATCGCGCCAAAATGACCGTGAACCAACTCCTCATGACTGCGGGCTATCAAAAGCTAATCGTTGAGAACCAGCCTCCCTTAATAGACTCTTGCAAGCTCAGTACGCCCGTAGAAGTACCGCTACAATTAGCACCTCAATCCGCCCTCTAAAGTTAGCCTTCAGCAGAAACCGCAATGGCGATCGGGGAGGAATACAGAGGAAAGAGCGATCGTATTAAGCCCTCATAAATACTGCTAGAAATAGTTGCTCCTAGCCCCAATGTGGGAAAACTACCCTAGTTGTAAGCATTACTGGGGTCAAAGGGTATGCGTAGGGATAATCAACTTAACGGAGCCATTAACGTCGGACTCGTGACTAATCGGAACGGTAAAGTTGGCAGAAAGGATCTTGATGACTTGTATCAATTTAATCTATCTGGGCGGAGCAGCCTAGGTGTCAACCTTTCTAAAATCTCTAAAAAAGCCAAAGTCGGAGTTGAACTCTACAAACTTAAGCGCCCCCTTGAAGAAGTAAGGGGAAATGTTGGCAACATTGACTTTAGCCAAATTGATCGGTCAGATCTCAGCACCAATTTTGAACTTATCCGTTCTGCCAAGGCACGCAATCCCAGAGGCTCAAAGATTGCCCTCAACCCACTTGACTCTGGTGATTATGTCATCCGAATTCGGCAAAGCGGCAAAATAGACAGCAAATATCGCCTCTCCATCGTTGGCGCGCTGCTCCCCGAAGATCCCATCCCAATGCCTGACCCTATTCCCACACCTGACCCTATTCCTACACCCGATCCTATCCCTACTCCCGATCCCATACCCACTCCCGACCCAACTCCCATTCCGATCCCCGAAGATGGCAACTCTTTAGCAGGTGCTCGTCCTTTGGATTTCTTATTTACAGCCCAAGGTGGCGTTGTCAACGATGGCGACCAGCAAGACTACTACAAATTCTCGGTGCCCAGCACCAGCGCTGGCGACTATAAGTTTGACCTCTCAGGGCTAACGGCTAATGCCAATGTTGAGATTCTCGACATTAACGGAGTTTTGATCAAAACTACGACGACTCTTGGAAATCAGGCTGAGTCGATACTTGTTCCTTTAAACGAAGGAAGCTATTTTGCGCGGGTGTTCCAAGGCACTCCAGGCGCTACAAGCAACTACAGTCTTAGTATGTCCTTGCTGACTGATGGCTTTACAGGAACCCTGGCAGGCGGAGCAGATAGTGCTTCATTGCTAACGCCCACAACCGTTCTAGGGGTACTGGCATCTAACTATGTATTAGATGGCGCTAAGAATTCTACAGAAGACTTATTCAAGATTGTGGTTGCTCCAGGTGAGCGCAAATTCTTAAACTTAGAACTCAAAGGTATTTCTGGCGGAAGTTTAACAGGCAACTTAGATGTTGAGTTATTTGGTGCTGACGGATTTGCTCCAACTGCAAATACTTCTATTTTGACCTCATCACGATCGGGCAACAGCGCCGAAGTTTTTGGCGGAACCCTAGATGAGGGCACGTACTACATTCGGATTAAGCCAGGGGTAGTTGGAACCCGCGAAGGATCTGAGTACAGCTTATCAATGTCACTCAACCCTAAAAACAGCGTTCCGACTATTACGCGAGACATTAACTATGGAAGAACTCAGATTCTTGATGATAACAACGCTGTCATTGGAGAGAATGGCAATAGTTCTGATGCCAAGCTTCTCACCAAGGTCGGTGGATTAGCATACTTCTCTGCTTTCGATGGAGCCGATACCGCTCTTTGGAAAACTGATGGAACTCTGAAAGGGACTCAGAAGCTTAAGTCTTTCTCTGGTTCTTTGAGCAACTTTACCGAAGCTAATAACTTCCTTTACTTTGCAGGAAATGATAGCTCAACCGGAACTGAACTTTGGAGAAGTGATGGAACTGCCAGTGGGACAGTCTTGGTAAAAGATCTACGAACAGGAAGCAATGGTTCTAGTCCTACAAGCTTGACTGCCGCAGGAGGACGACTCTATTTCCTCGCCAACAATGCCTTAGATCCTAATGCTCGGCAATTCTACAGAACTAACGTAGCAGGAACAGATATCGAAGCCGTTCCTTTTGCTGTTGATCCTGCTGACCCAGTTTATGGGGTTGGAAATCTTGCTTTCTATAACAATACGCTCTACTTCTCGGCAGAACAGGGTGCGAATAGTAGCTCTATTGGCAAAGAGTTATGGCGGATAGATAATCCGGGAGGCATTTCGCCAGGAGTACCGATCAGTCAAGACCTTAACCCTTCCCGTAGTTCCAACCCTAACGCGTTTGTGGTGGCGAATGGCAAGCTGTATGCATCTGCGGTCGTGTCTGGTACTACCTCCTCCCTTGTAAAAATTGATGGTAGTGGTGCCACTTTAATTCAGAGTGGTTTGACAGATCCTAAGAGTTTTGTGGCGGTCGGTAATACACTCTACTTCTCAGGCCACACGACCGCTGATGGAACAGAACTATGGAAATTGGATACCACTACTGACACAGCATCTCTTCTAAACATTGCCTCTGACACAACAGGTTTTGGGACTCTAAGTTCCCGTCCCAACAACCTAGTTACAGTTGGAACCTCAGTCTATTTCTTTGCAGATGCAAACGATGGCATGGGTGAAGGGCTTTGGAAGGTTGATAGTGGCTCGACTCCAATGCAGGTCAGCATTACAGACGTTTCTAATGGAATGGGCACAAACCCTGAGGAGTTAGTGGCGATCGGCAGTTCTCTTTACTTCTCGGCACTTAACACGACCAAAGGCAGAGAGTTATGGTCTTACAACACTGCCACCAGCACAATGAAGCTAGTTGACATCAACACGAAAGCTGATCCGAATGATTCTAGCAAGACCCTCAGCTCCAACCCTGAGCGTTTGACCAATATTGGCGGGTCGCTGTACTTTATTGCAGACAATGGTCTAGATGGTATTGAGCTAATGTCTCTTTAATAGAGTCATCTCGCAAACTGCTTAGAGGCATAAACATTAAAGTCCCCTGACCTCTTCAAGAAGCCGGGGGGCTTTTGTATTCAGCCTACTTTTCGCTTGATTAATGAGATACAGGGCTAGAGGGCTGCTTATTAAAGTCAGGCAATTCAACCATGGCTAAAGATTGGCGCTTTTTGAGGGGACGCAATGGATAGACCAGAGGCGAAGGAGAGTTTTGAGAATTTGCGACAAAGGCAGGAACCGAGCTTTGAGGCACTGGATTGAGAGGAGACTGAACTGCTGCGGGCTGTCGAATCGTTGGGGATTGAACAGCCTTTTGAACAGGAGCTTCAACAGGTTGAGGTTTGGGAACTGGCACCGATGCCAAAACTTGGGGGGAAATTGGCTGAGGGGAAGCTGCCTGAGAGGAGACTGCGGGAACATCCCAAGGGTCTTGCTCAATGTTGGCTGTGGGAGTGGCGTTTTCTAAGGCGGCAAAGTCGATCGCCTCAAAAGCAGCAAAATCTCCAGAAAGACTAGCCTTTACCACATCTTCGGTGGACACCTCAATCAGCCGGGCTAAATCTTGCCACAAAGCGTCTTCTGCATCTGCCATTGGCACTTCTAGGGGCGGCGGCAAGATCTCTTTGGGTTCGGTGGCGATCGGTTGGGCAGGCTTATGCATCAATTCACTGGTCAATTCGCTGACCGCTGGAGCAGAGACGGGTTCAGGGCTCGGAGGGGCGATCGTCGATTGCAAGGCATCAACTGGGAACGGTTCAGCCAGCATGGCTTCGGCAATCAAATCGGCTAGAGGCTGAACGATCGAACTGATGTGCGCCATGAGAGCCGGGTCGTCGGCAACAGGATCAAGGGTTGGATCAAGGGTTGGATCAGTTACGGGATCAATTTGCGAGTGGATTGTGGGAGGGGCGACCCTTGCGGTATCTGCGGAGCAGCGCGCTTCTTCTTTCCAAACTTCCTCAGAAGATGCTGAGACAGCTTGCACCGAGGGCATGTGAGGCGCTTGCAGTTCAGGTAAAGTAAAGGTAGGAAGATTCAGATTCTCGTTGGGCTGAAGCTTTAAGTGAGCATCCTCAGATTGGAAGTTATCCAATGCACCCGGAGTAATATTCATCCAAGGCATTTTCCCTGGCATTGAATTAGACTGTGCTGCCCAAGGCTTGATGCGCTGGGCTTTTGGCAAGAAAAGGTAATCGCTTGCAGTTTGAGCAGAGGGTAACTCCTGACCTTCGTATTGGGGCACCGGAACTTCTAAGCATTTCTCCAATGCTGCCTTGAACTGAAGAGTGTAGCGCTGCTGACGATAGAGACGAGTTTGCAAGTCTCGGCAGTTGCCTTCAGTTTGAGCGAGGATTTGGGACTGCTCGGTGTAGCGCTGTTGCAGCAGAGAGGTTTCTCGCTCTAGTTGTGCCACTCGTTCCTGGCTGGCTTCAAGTTGATCGGTAAGGGTTTCGAGCAAAATCTGCTGCCTTTGATTGGTTTGGTGGGCAAATTCAAGTTGGTTGTAGAGCGTGGTGATTTGCTCTTGAGCCTTGGGTAAGTTCTGGGGCATCGGTTCGGTAGACTCAATGCAAGGGAGAGAACTATGGCTTTGCTCTAGTGCTTCTTCCAGTTGGGAAACTCGATCTAACAAAGCGCTATTGCATTGGTTGAGTTCCTGAATCAGGCTGACTAAATCGGCGAGTTCGGGAGGTTCGGCTGGGTGAACAGATTCCTCAGGCTGAGATGATTCAGCGCTAGGGGCGATCGGCTCTGTCTCTGCTACCTCCACTGCCCCATCTGTTGGAGTCATTTCAATCTCCGCCAAAGAAACTACCAGAAAATCGACTTCTGAGTCTTCTTGCTCATACATCCCTGTAAAAGGATCTCTCCAAATCAAGGGTGCTTCGTCCATTGACTTAGATTGATGAGGATCAGGCTGATTGTTGGAAGGGGCGTTTGATTGACTCATAGGTTTGACTCTCGGACGGGCGGATACGCGAGCGTTAGATAAGGTTTTGGGCTAAAAAGACAGTGTACTACTGAGTTTCGGGTGCCTTAGGAAACACGTCAATTTAACTCCTAATTTATTAGCACAGAAAAAGATTTTGGTGACACCTTATTTAAATTCATTTTCAAGTTTTCAAGTTTTGATAATGCGTGTTACCTCAAGGCGGTCTGGAGAAACGCTTGATGGGTTGAGGCTCGATCGATCAACACCTGAACCCGATCTTTGGAGAGCGGGTCGCCATTGGCGTATAGGTCTAGCCACTCTCGACTGATTGCCTGGGGGTCGAGAGGAATCTGATTCATTGTCCATCCAGGAAGCTCCAAATCTTGCATCAGTTGGCTTACCTTCGGGTCGTAGCTGAGCGCAAAACAGCGACATTCTGCCGCCGCTGCCATGATTAGCCCATGGAAACGCATGGCGATCGCCATTTCCACTCCCCGAAATACGCCCATCAGTTGCTTCGGATCGCTCAAAGCAAGAATGTGGCTATTGGGCAAGCGAGAATGGATAGACTGGGCGATCGCTAAATCCTGCACAGGCTGGAACGGAATCAGCAAAATACAAGTCTCAGTCGCCTTTTGAAAATCTATCAGCCCCAAGGTCAACGCCTCCAGCCGCTCTGGGGTTAACCCTGGATGGGCACGCAACGCGATCGCCACCCTCGGCGCTGGCAAATCCCACAGGTTAGGAACAGGTTCGGCTTGCAACGCCCAAACCGGATCAGGAGCCAGAGTAAAGGGAATTTGCCACTCTGCTAGTAAAGCCGCTGAGCCGCTGTCTCGGACACTGACCGCCGTACAGCCTGCAAAAATGTTGCGGGTTAGCCAGCGAGTTGAGGCGCGCTTGAGAGGACCAATACCCTGCGCCCAGGCGATCGTTGTTAATCCGCGTTGTTGTGCCAGTCCCATTAAGCCGCCGTAGTAAATGGGGCTAAAGGCACTAGTAGCATCTTGCATAAGACTGCCGCCGCCCCAAATCAAGGCATCGGATTGGCGCAGGGCACGGAGCACCTCAAAGGCTGACTGGCGATCGCAGGCTTCGACCTGATAGCGATCGCGGGTTTCTGCTGGGTTGCCCGATAACACTATAGGCTGAACATGACGAGGCAGCATTTGCAGTAGAGTTGCTAACAGCGCCTCATCTCCACCATTCCCTTTGCCATAATAACCACACAAAACTGCCCGCATTGTTAACCAAATTCCAGTAACATAACCCTTACCATAGTCTGTTTTGAAAACTCCATGAACGCCCTTTCAATTCCAACCTGGATGATTCATGTCTCTAGCGTCATTGAGTGGATTGTCGCTATTTGGCTAATCTGGGTTTACAGCGAAGTGACAGAGAATCCAACGTGGCGCGGTCTTTCGTTTGCCATGTTGCCTGCATTAGTCAGCGCCATGTGTGCTTGTACCTGGCATTTTTTTGATAATGATCCTTCGCTAGAGTGGCTGGTTGTGGTGCAAGGTGCCACGACTTTGATTGGAAATGGAACGCTATGCTTGGCAGCTTGGTGGATTTATCGATCGGGTCAAGAAGAGAAGGAAGCGAAATAAAGGTCATTTGTCTAAGCGCTATCTCACTGTTCTAATCACTTCTAATTACCGAATCATTTGTGCCGCCTCATGCCTCCTGAAACTTTGTTTGGTTTATCTCTTTTCCCCTACCTGGGTTTTCTTTGGTTCCTTAGCAAGGCGAAGCAAACTCCCAGGCTAGGGTTTATTGGGTTTTGTATGACTTTAGTATTTGTGGCAGTCACGATCCCGGCGGGGATTTATGCCAAGGTCGTTTACGGGGAATCACTGGCAAACGTTGACTTTTTGCATGGTGGAGCAGAATCTTTCCTAACGCTGGCAAATATCTTGGTGGTGATAGGGTTTCAGCAGGCGATCGCCCAGCAGCGCGCTTCTAAACAAGCGCCTAAATAAGTCTCCTCTTCCCGTTGGGTTTCGCCATCTCAGCGGGAACCCTGGAAAGGTGAACGCCCGTGTGCGCTACCTATTATGACTTGTTGCCTTAACCCTCAATGCCCAAACCCAATTAATTCTGACAAAGCGAGTAGTTGTCAAAGCTGCGGTACACCCCTAACCTTGCTGCGAGGACGGTATCGAGCGGTGCAGACCTTAGGACAAGGTGGTTTTGGAAGAACCTATTTAGCGGTCGATGAAGATCGCCTCAAAAGCCGTTGCGTCATCAAACAATTTGCGCCTCAAGTCCAGGGCAAATCCATGGAAAAAGCGATTCAGCTTTTTAACCAAGAGGCAGTTCGTTTAGATGAGCTAGGTGAACATGCCCAAATTCCTACCTTGCTAGCGTACTTCGAGCAGGGGGGCTATCTCTACTTAGTGCAGCAGTTTATTGAAGGGCAGAGTTTACTTCAACAGATGCGGCAGCAAGGCGCATTTAACGAACGGCAAATTCGGGAGGTGCTGTCGGATGTGCTGCCAGTTTTACGCTTTATCCACAAAAACCAGGTGATTCACCGAGATATTACGCCTGCCAACATTTTGCGCCGTCAATCGGACGATCGCATCATTTTAATTGACTTTGGTGTCGCTAAACAGCTTGATGCTGAGGCTGGAGTTGAGGCTGGAACTCGCATCGGCACTGAGGGTTATTCTCCTTTAGAACAATTCAGGGGCGGCAAGGCTTATCCAGCCAGCGATCTCTACAGCCTAGGAGCCACTTGCCTTCATTTAATGACTCAAACCCGTCCCGACAATTTGTACGATCCCCTTAACGGACTTTGGACTTGGCGCGAGTATTTGCAGAGAGAAAAAGGAGTCAGGGTTAGCGACCAGATTTCTCATATTTTGGATGGAATGCTGAAAGACTTGGTGAACGATCGCTACCAATCAGCCGATGAAGTCATGCGCGATCTGAACGCCGATTCGTTCATGCCTGCTTCTGCCCCAATGCAATCCACAGTCCCCTATTTAACGGCTCGTCCCTCTGCTCCGCCCCAATCAGTCTCGCAATCACCTCCATCCAGAACGCTTACTTCTCAGCCCCAAGTCTCTAGACCTCCAGTTTCGCCGCCCTCAAGTTCTAGACCTGCAATTCCACAACCCGCAACGTCCCACGCCAGCCAGCAGCCAGTCATACCGATTCCCCAAGCTGCAACACCTCAGGTTCAATTCCCTGGTGCAAAGGCAGCGATCGCGTCAACAACCTCTCGCTGTCTTTTAACGCTCACGAAGCACTCCTCGTGGGTGACCAGCGTGGCAATTAGCCCTAATGCCAAAACATTTGCCAGCAGTAGCCTAGACGACACGATCAAAATTTGGAATCTGCATTCCGGCGAAGAATTACTGACCTTGCGGGGACACACCCGCGGCGTGAATGCGATCGCCATTAGTCCTGATGGTAAAACCCTAGTCAGTGGCAGTGATGACTACACCATCAAGTTCTGGAGCTACCACACGGGCACACTTCTAGGCACGCTGAAAGAGCACTCACGAGACGTGAATTCAGTAGCCATCACCTCAGACGGCAAGTTTCTGTGTAGCGGCGGCGAAGACCGAGCCATTCGGCTGTGGCACATGGGAACGGGCGCTCTGCTGAAAACGCTGACGGGTGTAGCTGGAATGATTAAGACCGTAGCAACCAGCCCCGATGGGAAAGTCTTGGCAAGCGGCGGGTTAGATAACAAAACTAAGCTTTGGAATCTGCAAACTGGGGAACTGCTGCAAATTTTGGTTGGACATTTAGGATGTGTTAACGCGATCGCTTTTAGCTCTAATGGGCAGTTTTTAGCAACAGGCAGTAAAGATAAGACGATTAAGCTCTGGAATGCTCGCACTGGCGAAATGATCGGCACGTTAGCTGAACATACTAGAGACGTGCAGGCGATCGCCATCACCCCCAACGGCAAAATTCTAGTGAGTGGAAGCGGCGATACGACCATCAAACTATGGGACTTAGGGACAGGCAAAGTGATAGAGTCTTGGTCAGATCATGCCGATGCGATCAACGCGATCGCCCTTAGCCCAGACGGCAAGCGCCTAGTTAGTTGCAGCGCAGACAAGACCGTTAAAATTTGGTCGATGCCTCTCTATTAGGCAACCCGCAAAACTCAACAAAAAGCCCGCCAGGTTGTTCTTTAAGGGGATGCAGAGAGAAAATGGGCAGTCAGAAAGCAGTCCAGAGAACCCAAAGTATAAGTAATTCGGGTTTAAACGAAGTTTTTCATTACGAATCCCATTCAACTTATCCCCTATTCAGAGGTTGCAGTGCTGATGTTTTCTCGTAGTATCAGAAAGAGAGTTTTCCCGGAGAGCGAATCCTGACCTTCTTGTGAGTCGTTCGGTTTGCTGTGGGTGAACTCGTAATTGCCGTTTAAGAACATTGAGAGGACTACTACATGGCAACTTTTAAGGTCACGTTAATCAACGAAGCTGAAGGGCTAAACACCACCATTGAAGTTCCTGATGACGAGTACATCTTAGACGCTGCTGAAGAGCAAGGTCTAGACTTGCCCTATTCTTGCCGTGCGGGCGCTTGCTCCACCTGTGCAGGAAAACTGACCTCAGGAACCGTTGATCAATCTGACCAATCCTTCTTGGATGATGACCAGATTGAGGCAGGTTTCGTGCTCACCTGTGTGGCTTATCCTACTTCTGACTGCACCATCAAGACTCATCAAGAAGAAGAGCTTTACTAGGCTGAGTATTCGTCAAGGATGAACGGGTTAGAAGTTCTCTAATCTTGTCCTTACCATTCTTCTAAAACAAGCAGGAGCGCACCTAGCCCTCCTGCTTTGTCTTGATTTAAGAAAATTTCACTTTGTACATCTGAAACAATTCTCCTGGAACCGTTTTTGTAACTTGTCCACCCGCAGCCTTAATGGTCCTCTGCCAGTCAGCTAATGATTCTAAGAAGACCTCAGCCCCCAAGTATGTCTCTAGAATTGCCCAGTTCTCAGCTATCTCAGCGCCTGGATCAACGACATCAAATACAAAAAAACCGTCTGGCTTCAAGACTCGCTTGACATCGGTTAAAACAGCTTCCCAGTAGCTGAGGGGGAAATAGCAGCTAAATCCAGTTGCAATTACCCAGTCAAACTGGTCGGCGGGATAGTTCAGTTGATGAGCGGCTCCTAGTTGCACGCCCTTGAATAGTTTGGAATTTAGCTGAGAGCCACGGGAGTTCAGGGCTTCTTTTGCCACGATGCTAATGTCTTGTCCATAAAAGAAGGCATCCCATTCTGCCCAAGGGTAAATGAGGAAGCTCAATCCGCAGCCCAAATCCAGGCATTTTTGCTGTTTGCGAGGTTTAGCAACTTCCCAAAAAGGTGAAGCAATTTTGCTTGCCAAAGCGCCGGAAGCCCATTCTCGAAAAATAGGCATGGCTTCGACCTCTGCGGGCAAATCGAAGGGTTCTCGGCGGTATTCTTTGTTGTAGCGCAAGGCGACTGCCCCAATTTGTTCCTCGGAAATAGCAGCTGGGCGATCGCCGAGAAAATTAACCAAATCTTGATTTTTAGATTTTTTCATCAATATCAATCTAGCTATCTGTCTATTCTGTCTACATATACGTGATACACGTGCATTAAACCAGTAGAGTCGAGATTTTCTAAAAACCCCGACTTCTAAAGTACTACCGACCTTTGAGCGCCTTAGTAAAATTCTGACGGTAGCCTTTGTTAGCAATTAGGAACACAGGCCAAAGTGCAGTCAGGTAAAGTTTTCCTTCACTAAAGTTAGTCCGGTTAAACCCCGCCCAAAATTTCCAAGCGCCCCAGATATAAACACCCAATACAGCAAAACTTAACCACACAGGCATAATTTAATCTCCTTAGCTGACCTAGATTCTATTGACATTCATCGACCCAATGACGTGAACCGACAAAGGCTCATAAAAGCCAAAGGTTCCTTTTAAGTGTAGATTAGCCGACTGAAGTCTTGCGAAAGATTGATTATGCTCAACTTACATTCCCAAGACCTTAGGAAACCTCTACGATGCGGGTATAAGGGAAAGCGTCAAAGGAGGCTTGTATGAGAGCAGTGCTGATGGCGGGTGGTTCAGGGACAAGGTTAAGACCGCTCACGTGCGATCTACCTAAACCAATGGTGCCTATTTTAAATCGACCCATTGCCGAACATATTATTAATTTACTGCGACGGCACCACATTACCGAAATTATTGCCACGCTGCATTATTTGCCAGATTTAATGCGGGAATATTTTCAAGATGGGGCAGAGTTTGGCGTGCAAATGACCTATGCCGTTGAAGAAGATCAGCCCCTCGGCACAGCAGGCTGCGTTAAAAATGTGGCGGAATTGCTGGATGAAACGTTTCTGGTGATTAGTGGCGATAGCGTCACCGATTTTGACTTGGGTGAGGTGATTCGGTTTCATCGGGAGCAGCGATCGCAAGCCACCATTGTCCTAACCCGTGTGCCCAACCCGATGGAGTTTGGCGTAGTGATTATTGATGATCACGGTCGTATTCAACGTTTTTTAGAAAAACCCTCTAGCAGCGAAATCTTTTCTGATACCGTCAATACAGGCATCTACATTCTCGAACCTGAAGTCTTGGACTATTTGCCAGAGCATCAGGAAACCGATTTCTCTAAAGACTTGTTTCCGCTGCTGCTAGAAAAAGGCATTCCTATGTATGGCTATGTAGCAGAAGGTTACTGGTGCGATGTGGGCAATTTAGATGCCTACCGCGAGGCACAGTACGCAGCACTCTATCAGCGGGTCAAGCTGGAAGTAGACTATGGAGAGCGATCGCCCGGTTTTTGGGTGGGGCAAAATACCTACATTGATCCGACCGCTCAGATTGGGGCTCCGGTACTCATTGGCAACAACTGCCGGATTGGGGCACGGGCACACATCGACGCTGGCAGCATCATTGGCGATAACGTCATGGTGGGGGCAGATGCCAACTTAAAGCGCCCCATTGTGTGGAATGGCGTGATTTTAGGCGAAGAGGCACAGTTGCGCGCCTGTGTGGCGGCGAGAGGAACCCGGATTGATCGGCGAGCGCAGGTATTGGAAGGGGCGATCGTGGGTTCTCTATCGGTGGTGGGTGAGGAGGCGCTGATTAACCCAAACGTGCGCGTCTGGCCCAGCAAACGGATTGATCCGGGCGCAACCCTCAACATGAATTTGATTTGGGGGCAAACGGCACACCGCAACTTGTTCGGACTGCGTGGCGTTTCGGGACTGGCAAATGTGGATATTACCCCTGAATTTGCTGTCCGGTTGGGCGCAGCGTTTGGTTCCACCCTCAAACCTGGCTCTCAAATTGCAGTATCTCGCGATCAACGCAATGTTTCTCGCATGGTATCGCGATCGCTGATTGCAGGTCTAATGTCCGTTGGCATTAACATTCAAAACTTAGAAGCAACCGCTATTCCCGTTGCTCGAACCGTTGTGCCAACATTGATCGTTGCAGGCGGCATCCATGTGCGAGTACATCCAGAGCGATCGGATCATTTATTAATCGAGTTTTTTGATCACAAGGGCATCAACCTTTCTAAGTCGCGTGAGAAAAAGATTGAGGGCGCTTATTTTAAGGAAGACTTTCGGCGATCGCAAATTCAAGAAATTGGCAATGTCGTCATTATTACGCAGGCAAACGACCTTTACAGCACCAGTTTTGAACGTCATCTCAACGGCGAAGCGATCCTCCGGAGCAGTTCTAAAGTAGTCATTGACTACGCCTACGCTGTTTCGGGAGCAGTGTTACCGCAGCTTCTCGCCAAGTTTGGATGCGATGCCGTGGTTCTCAACGCCAGCCTCAATCAAATTATTCCCTCTGCCTCCGATCGGGAGGTGCTGTTGAGCCAGTTGGGGCATGTTGTAGAAGCGCTCAAGGCAAATATGGGCTTACAGGTAGCAGCAAACGGTGAGCAGTTTATTTTAGTGGATGAATCGGGCAGTGCCATTCGGGGCGAAATGCTGACTGCACTTATGATACATATGATTTTGAGCGATCGCCCTCGCGGCACCGTTGTTGTTCCTGTCAACGCCACCAGCGCTGTCGAACAAATTGCCCGCCGTCACGATGCCACCGTTATTCGTACTAAAGCTAACCCCACAGCTTTAATGGAGGCTTGTCACACCAACCCCAACGTTGTCTTGGGCGGCAGTGGCGAAATGGGCTTTATCTTCCCCCAACTCCATCCAGGTTTCGATGCCATGTTCTGCATCGCCAAACTGATCGAAATGCTCTCGCTTCAGCAACGCGATCCTTACAACCATGTCCCCCGTACCCTCGGACAAATCCGTGCCGAGCTACCCCGGCTCTCCCATCGCACCCTCACTGTGCGCTGTCCTTGGGCGGCAAAAGGTTCCCTCATGCGGCGCTTAGTAGAAACCCACCCACCAGAGCATTTAGATTTAACCGATGGCGTGAAAATTCTTAACCCTCAGCATGACAGCTGGGTGCTTGTTTTACCCGATGCGGGCGAACCGTTGGTACACCTCTACGCGGATAGCTCTGATCGGGGTTGGGTGGATGAAACCTTGCGAGAATACCGGGCATTTGTACAAGGATTTGTAGACGAGGATCAAGAGCAGGAGGAAAACGCCATGATGGAGATGGATTGATTTCTCCCAGAATTTCTATTCAGCCTGTGCTAACTGCTTGAGGGAGAAAGTTGCTGCCTCTGAAACATGAGAATGGCTGTCTTTTTCCAAATAGTGCAAAGCTGAGATGCTTTTGGGGGTTGGCAAGTGCCCCAAGGCTTCAGCAAGGCGTTGTCGAACCAGCCAATCTTCGGACTGGGCAAAGCGAAGAATATGATCGACCGATTCGAGGTCTTTAATTTCGCCAAGGGCAGCGATCGCCGCTTGTTGCACCACAACTTCTTTACTGTCCAAAGCCTGGATCAACACATCATGGGCACGGGGATCTTTGAGATTACCCAAGGAAACCGCCGCGCTAAAACGCACCAACCAGTCTGTATCTTCGTAAAAAGTGCGAACGAGGGGTTCAAAGGCTCGGGGGTCTTCTAAGTAGCCTAAAGCACCCGCCGCATCGGCTCGAATGCCGTAGTCAGGGTCATTTTCTAAGAGCTTAATTAGAATAGGATAGCTTTCGTCGGTGGACTTCACACCCAGGGCAAAGATTGCCATAGAACGAATTTGCAGGTTTTTGTCATCCAACACTTTTTTGATGAGCGGCATCGCATCTTCGGCAGGCACGTTGCGTAACGAAGCAAGAGCTACCATGCGATCGCGGGTGCTTTCACTGTCTAGCTGGGCAGAAATCTCTTCTAGAGTTTGGTGGCTCATAAATCTTACCCTTTTACATAAGTTTACATTCTCCTCATTATAAGAGGTGTTCGAGTAAAACCTTACTTACGGAAAACGCTACAATCGACCCAACCAAATTGAGCAACAACTTCTGAAAGCGAGCTTCAGCAGCAATTTCATTGGAACGCCAGTATGGATTTATTCTTTGCGCTGCTTTGTTCATTTGTTTTACTGGTATTGAGCGTCACTCAAGGCGTTTTTGTTGCTTATCCCTTGCTAGTGGCTATGACGCTCATTGTCGCTATGCTAATGAGACGCGGCTTTGAGTTAAAAGACCTGCTGCAAATGGCATGGAGAGGGAGTCGGCAATCGGTTCCAGTCTTTAGCGTGCTGCTGTTAATTGGCGCAGTCATGGCAGTTTGGATGGCAGCAGGAACCGTTCCAGCGATCGTTTATTACGGCATTCAACTCATTTCTCCCAGCTATTTTATTCTCTTGGCGTTTGCCCTCACTAGTTTGGTGTCTTTGCTAATTGGCACTTCGTTTGGGGCAGCCGGAACCATTGGGTTAGCGCTGATGATGATGGCAAAAGGCAGTGACGTTGATCCACATATTATTGCCGGGGCGATTATTTCCGGGGCTTACGTAGGCGATCGCTGTTCGCCCATGTCGTCGGGGGCAAACCTCATTGCAAGCATTACTCAAACAAACCTCTACACCAACATTCAAAATATGTGGCGGACTTCTTGGCTGCCCTTATCTGCATCTGTGGCGTTGTTTGGGTTAATGTCTTGGCTGCATCCTGTACTCATAACTGATCAGTCTTTTTCGCAAAACATTCGCCAAACTTTTCACCTCAGTTGGATTAATCTATTGCCTGCCTTGACCATTGTCGGACTTTCGTGGGCACAAGTTGAGGTGAAATTATCGATGCTAGTTAGCATTGCTGTTGCAAGTGCGATCGCCCTCCTCTACCAGGATTATTCATGGCAAGAACTATTCAAATTCATAGTTTTTGGGTTTGAGTTAGAGAAATCTCACCCGCTCAACGCCATTTTGGCGGGCGGTGGCATTGTCTCTATGCTGCGTGTCACGCTAGTCGTTATCATCTCAACAGCATTCGTCGGTATCTTTTCAGAAACCCGCGTTTTAGAAGGTATTGAAACCTTACTATCTAGGGCAAAATCTCGCAGCGACTATTTCTTAGGAACTTGCATTATTGGAACTGGGGCTGCTGCTTTTGGGTGTACCCAAACGATCGCCATCCTGTTAACCCAGCAATTGGTGGAGAAGAAATATCAAGAGAACGAGCAGGGTCACTATCAGTTAGCGATCGACTTAGAAAACAGTGTCGTGGTGATCGCTCCACTCATTCCCTGGAACATCGCTGGGCTTGTTCCCGCAATCATTCTGATGACTGACCCTGGCTTCATTCCTTTTGCCTTTTACCTGTACCTGTTGCCTTTAATAAATTTGCTACAAATTGGATTAAATCACTCGCCACCACGGTATATTTTTTCTAGACCTTACCGGAGCAACATATGATCCCTGGCGAACTGTTGGTTGAAGCAGGTGAAATCGAACTGAATGCAGGTCGGGAGACTGTGACGCTAAACGTGGCAAATATAGGCGATCGCCCTATTCAGATTGGCTCTCACTTTCACTTTTACGAAGTCAACTCTGCCCTTAATTTTTCTCGAGAGCAAGCTCGAGGAATGCGGCTTAATATTCCAGCAGGCACGGCTGTGCGATTTGAGCCAGGCGACGATCGCCAAGTTGAACTGGTAAGCTTTGTGGGCAGTCGTCAGATTTATGGGTTTAATGCGAAGGTTGAAGGGGCATTGGATGCTGTACCCAATGAGAAGAAAGATAAAAGCAGCAAAGATGGAAAAGAAGGTAAGGAGAAGAAGAAGTCAAAATAAATCACTCTAGATTAATTGATGCAGATTAATAGTAAGAATAAGTGTCTTGCTTGCCCCATTAGAGAAATTAGAACGCAACCCCAATATTAGAACTTCCGATCGCCGCCCGATTTGCCAATCGAGCCACCCAGACCTGTCCCGCTGCTCCTGTTCCATCTGCATCAAAGAATAAATTGCCTGTGCCTTGATCGTAGATAAAGCGATCGCTGCTATCCTTCGCCCGACTGCCCAGCGTAAACTCGCTAGGTGCGATCGTACCTTCCCTTAAGTCTGCACTAAAGCCCTGTCTTGATACTGTAATTCGATCGTCAGCAGGGCGAAAATCGGTAATCGTATCGCGGCTACTGCGTTTTGCCGATTCAATGAAGAAGACATCTTTGCCTTTACCACCCGTCAACCGATCCTTTCCTAGTCCGCCAGTCAGCATATCGTTGCCTTTACCACCCACCAACCGATCTTTGCCTGCTCCACCATTCAGGCGATCGGCACCCCCATCTCCTAGCAGAGTATCTTTTCCGCCAGAACCAATGATAAAATCATCGCCATCAGCGCCGACCAGCGTGTTATTTAAACCGTTGCCTGTAATGTTATTACTCAGGTTATTTCCAGTTCCTAATACTGCGTTTCTAAGAAGGACTAAGTCTTCCAGATTTTCGCCTAACGTGTAGTTTAAAAGGCTAGATTTAACGGTATCAAATCCGTTATCTGAAGTTTCAATAATAGAATCACTAATACTATCTAAAATGTAAGTATCATCACCTGCTCCACCGTTCAACGTGTCATTACCTAGTCCGCCATCGAGAGTATCATTTCCAGCGTTACCGATCAGGCGATCGTTCCCTGCTCCACCATAAATTTCATCATTGCCTGTACCACCCACTAAATCATCATTAATTCCATCGCTGCCAAACATCGTGACATTGCCAGAAAAGCCGCTGAAGTCGAAGCGTTCAAAGTTTCTGACCGTAGTAATTCCCGTTAAAATACCGCCGATCTGATTAGAGGGATCTCCAACACTCACGAATGCTGCACCTGCGCCATTGGTCAACACAAAAGTATCAGTTCCGGCACCCCCATCAATCGTGTCATTTTGCTGAAGGTTTTCTAGTACTGAAACCACTGTGTTATCGCTGCTAGAGGCATAAATCACATCGGTTGCAGGGGTAGTGACCATCGCATCCAAGTTCACTTGGGTAATTTGTACTGTGGTCTGTGCAGGTTCACTGGTAGTGGTACCATCACTAACCGAGAACAAAATAACGCGGGTTGCCCGATCGGGCTGGTCAGAACGATTTTGATATTGAACGGTGCGCAAGACTTGTAAATATTGCTCAGGGGAAGCTGCGCCGCTGAGGGTTAGAATGCCATTACGATATGCCGCAGAAATTCCGGTTCCAGTCGTGTTGACGAGCAGTTCTTCGGCTTGCCCGTCTAAGAGATTGGAGATTCTAACTTGAGCAAAGGCGATCGCGTTATTTTGTCCCATCAACTTGGCATCGTTGGCGGCGATCGCCACGGGCGCACCGCTGATGACAAACGTGCTGCTAAAGTCAACGCCTCCACTTGTGCCATTCAGATCCAACACAGGCACTGACAACCTGTTATCAAACTGAATTTGAACAGTGGCAGCGTTACTGCTCGCCGCGCCGTCTGTTAGGCTGATGCTAACGGTGCGGGGAGTGGTTGCCGGGGTGTCGCTGTTATTGCTGTAAATCAGCGATCGCAATGCGGCTTGATACAGAGTAACCGTTGCAGTTCCGGTCAAAGATAAGGTGCCTGTAACTGCGTTAAAGCTGCCCACAATGCCGTTTTGATCGGCAAAAATCAAGCTATCTTGTCCGGCAACATAGCCACCTAATGTAATGGTTGCGCCTTCTAAATTAGGACTATCTGGATCACTGGCAACCAGGGTAGGCGAAATGGCGATCGCTCCCGCCATACGAGGAAAGGTAAGCACCTGAGACGGCAAGATGATGACAGGTGGGTTGTTAACTGAAGTTACCTGAATGCCGCGAATTGCCAGGTTACTGGTTGCTGTGCCGTCTGTCACTGTGAACTGTACCGATCGGTTTGTGGTGACAGGATTGGTGCTGTTGTTGAGATAGGCGATCGAGCGGAGGGCAGCCTGGTAGCTGGCAACGGTCGCATTTCCTGTCAGAGTTAGCACGCCTGCCGTTGAATTGAAGCTACCGGAGATGCCATTTTGACTAGAGAATAACAAGTTATCTTGCCCAGCGACATAGCCACCCAAGGTCACAGTTGCGCCTGTTAGGTTTGCTGAATCGCTGTCGAGTACGAACATGCCAGGATCGATCGCCATGGCTCCGGCTTGTTCAACATAGGACAGGGTGGCGGTAGAAGTGGCGACGACGGGCGGAGAATTAAGTTGAACAACTTGGATGGTACGGCTACTAGGAGCACTCAGGGTTGTTCCATCGCTGACTGTGAACTGCACTGTCCGAGCAACAACGCTAGGATTGCTGCTGAGGTTGCTATAGGTGATGGAGCGGAGAGCAACTTGGTAACTGGCGATCGGGGCAGAACCACTCAGCGTCAGCACACCTGTCCCCGCATTAAAACTGCCACTAATACCGCCCTGATTGTCGAAATTAAGCAGGTCTTCACCACTAACATAACCGCCGAGGGCGATCGTCGCTCCGGTCAACGTATTGCTATCAACGTCACTAACAGCGATCGCCCCATCTACCACAATTGCCCCAGCACTTTCGGTGTAGGTCAGAGGAGTGAGGGAATTGATTACCGCTGGCGGTGTGTTAACAACGCTGACCTGAATGAGGCGATCGGCAGGGGCACTGGTACCGATGCCGTCACTGACGACAACGCGCAGTGTGCGCAGGGCAGTGCTGGGATTATTGCTGTTGTTGGTGTAAGTAACTGAACGTAGCGCCGCCTGATAATTGGCAACCGTAGACGAACCCGTTAATTGCAATACGCCTATTGCCGCATTAAATACGCCGGAAATGCCGTTTTGGGTAGTAAAGCTCAGGATATCCTGTCCTAACACATAGCCGTTAATAGCTAGAGTGGCACTGTTCAAGCTGGCACTATCAGCATCGCTTACAGAAATTGCACTATCGATCGCCACTGCTCCTGCATTTTCAGCATAAGCCAGCACGCTTACAGAACTGATTACCACTGGAACGTTATTAACTGCTGTAATTTGAATGCTACGAGTCGCGATATTGCTGATTGCAAAACCATCTGTCACAGAGATTTGCAGCGTGCGAAGGGTGGTGTCAGGATTATTGCTGCTGTTGGTATAAGTAATCGATCGCAGTGCCATTTGATAATTGGCGATCGCTGATGATCCACTTAGGGTCAAAACTCCAGCATTAAAGCTGCCAGAAATGCCATTTTGGTTGACAAAGCTGAGGGTATCTTGTCCTGCGACATAGTTAGTTAGGGTAATGGTCGCTCCAGTCAACGTAGTGCTATCTGGATCACTAACTCCCATATTTGTGTCGATCGCCAATGCCCCGGCATTTTCGTTATAGAGCAAACTTCCAGCCGTAGCGTTGACTATAGGTGCCGTGTTAATCGGCGTAATAATGATAGGGCGGATAATCGCTGGATTGCTCGTCGTCGTGCCATCGGTAACGGTAATCTCAATTTGCCGAGGCGTGGTTGCAGGATTATTGCTGGTGTTGGTATAGGTAACAGATTGGAGCGCCGCTTGGTATTGGGCAACCGTTGCCGTTCCAGTCAGAGTCAGCACTCCCGTTACCGGATCGAAAGTGCCGATGATGGGAGGTTGATTCAGGAAGGTTAGGACATCTTGCCCTGGCACAAAGCCCGTTAGAGTAATTGTTGCTCCCGTCGAATTAGTGCTATCAGGGTCAGTCAGCGTAATGCTTGGATCAATCGGCACAGCGCCAGAATTTTCGTTGTAATTCAGAGGTGTGCCGCTGCCGCTGCCGCTGGGTGGACTTTCTAAAGTATTGACTTGAATGTCGCGGCTAGTAGGAATGCTGCCCTCGATCCCGTCGTTCACTCGGAACTCAATCGATCGCGTTACTCCCGTAGGATTGGCGCTGCTGTTAGTGTAGGTAATGGTGCGTAAAGCGGCTTGGTAGTTAGCAAGTGTAGTTGTACCTGTTAGGGTCAGCACTCCGCTTATCGCATTGAAGTTGCCCGTAATACCTAGCTGATTAACGAAGGTCAGTGTATCTTCTGCTGCTACATAACCACCAATGGTAATGGTTGCACCAACAAGATTGGTGCTATCGGTGTCGCTGACGGAGAGAACAGCGTTATCAATGGCGATCGCTCCCTGTCCCTCTGTATAAACAAGTAGCGTTCCAGCTAGAATTAAAGTAGGTGGGGTATTCGCGGTAATCTGAATCGATCGACTTGTCGCAGCACTATCTTCGATCCCATCATTAACTATAATTTGAAGCGATCGGGGTGTCGTTGTCGGGTTACTACTGCTATTGGTATAAGTTAGAGTTGCTAATAGCGCTGAATAGTTTGCCAAAGTAGCATTACCCACGAAGGCAATGATGCCTGTTGCTGGATCAAATCCTCCAGTAATGCCAGTTGGCAGCGTCCCGAACGCTAGTGTGTCTTCACCTGCGACATAGCCTATGAGTTGAACCGTTGCACTACTGAGGTTAGGACTGTCGGTATCGCTAACAGTCAACCCGCCTGTAACTGCCAGGGCACCCTGGTTTTCGGTGTAAGAAATTGCAGTAGTGGCTGTAGTAATAACAGGCGCAGCATTCACCACAATTTGAATAACCCGACTGCCAATGTTGCTATCCTCAACGCCATCATTAACTTGAAACTGCAAAGTACGAGTGGTTGCCGCAGGGGTAGGATTGGTGTTGGTATAGGTAATGGATTGAAGTAGAGTTTGATAAGTGGCGATCGCCACAACGCCAGTCAACGTCAAGACTCCAGTTGCCGTATCAAAACTACTCGTGATGCCAGCTTGAGGATTCGTAATCGCTAAAACATCTTCTCCCGCCACGTATCCAACAAGGGTGACTTTGGCACTGGATAGGTTAGGGCTATTAGGGCTATCGCTATCACTCACAGTCAGCCCGTTATCAATGACAGCGGCTCCCTGGTTATCAGAATAGTTGAGCGTTGCGGCTGTAACGGTAATAATGGGTGGCGCATTGGAAGTAACCTGAATGCTCCGACTCGCTACTAAGCTGTCAGCCAGTCCATCGTTGACTATAATTTCAATCGTGCGAGTAGTGGTAGTGGGTGTGCTACTGCTGTTGGTATATTTAAGCGATCGCAGCGTCGTTTCATAATTTGCAACGCTAGTAACTCCTGTAAAGGCGATCGTTCCGGTGGCGGTATCAAATACTCCAGTGATTCCGGGTGCGGCTACAAAACTTAGAGAATCTTCTCCGGCAACGTAGCCATTAATAGCAACAGTGGCGCGGTCTAAGGTGGTGTTATCAACATCTTCAACAGTCAAGACACCATCGACAAAAACTGCTCCTGCATTTTCGGTATAAATGTAAGAAACACTGTCGATCGTGATCTCTGGAGGATTGTTAACCCCAATAATTTGTATTGTGCGCGTCGCTAAGTTGCCGTCGCTAATTCCGTCGTTTGCTCGGAAGCGAATGGTACGAGTGAAGCCCGTAGGATTGTCGCTAGTATTGATGTAGGTAACGGAGCTAAGAACAGTTTGATAATCTGCTTTTGACGCAGTGCCCGTGAAGGTGAGAACACCTGTTGCCCGATCAAAATCTCCATCTATTCCAGGCTGAGGCGTAAAATCAAGAATATCTTGCCCATCGACATAACCACCAATAGTGACAGCTGCACTTGCCAAATCGTCGCTGTCAATATCCATCACAGTAATGTTCTGATCAATGATCACTGCCTCATCATTTTCGTTATAGGTCAGTGAACCATCGGTGGTAGTGATTATGGGTGCATTCAGAGTATCATCAACAGTAATAATTCTCTGTTTCACGACACTGGTTACCGTCGTATCATCAGTCACGCTGAACGTTACTGTGCGGGAAGTTTCGGCAGGAGTAAGGCTGTTGTTTGCATAGGTTAGGGCACGGAGCGCTGCCTGGTAATCGGCAACAGAGGCGCTGCCTGTCAAAGTCCACGAGACAGTCGTGGCATCAATGACGTTGAAAGTACCGACAATGCTATTAGGCGATACAAACCCAAAGACATCTTCTGGAGCAACCACGCCGCTAATGGTGACGATCGCCCCGGTTAAAATAGTGCTATCGGGATCGGTGAGTACCAAGCCTTCGTCGATCGCCACAATGCCATCATTTTCAACGTAGTTGAGGTTAGTAGAGGTCGGAGTCACGAGCGGAGGATCATCAACCAGCGTAACTTTGACGATATGGCTGGCTGGGGCACTGATGCTAGTGCCATCGTTGACTGTGAATTGAACAATGCGATCGCCTGCTGTGGGAGTTGGCTTACTGTTGGTGTAAGTAATCGATCGCAGTGCCGCCTGGTAATTGGCGATCGTCGTCGTGCCAGTTAGCTCTAAAACGCCCGTTCCATCGCTCCAAGTCCCGATAATGCCAAGGCTATTAGTAAAGGCAAGGACATCTTCTCCCATCACAAAGTTCGTAATTCTGACGGTTGCCCCAGTAATGTTGGCGCTATCAACATCGCTAACGGTCAATGTCGTCGGAGCGATAACTTGGGAACCTGTATTTTCTAGATAAATTAATGTGCCCGTGGTCATTACCACTGGAGGATCGTCTATCGCAGAGATCTGGATGGTTCGGGAGACAACTAAACTGTTGCCACTGCCATCATTGACGACAAAATCAACGGTGCGATCGGGAGTAGGCGGATTACTCGTACTTCTAAACGTAATAGAACGCAATGCGGTTTGATATTCAGCCTCTGTTGCCGTTCCAGTCAGCGTCAGCACGTTACCAGCCAGTGTTCCAGAGATTGTTCCCTGATTCGTAAAGCTCACTGTGTCTTCCCCGACCACCAAACCGTTAACTGTTACGGTTGCGCCTGTGATGTTGTCGTTATCTAAATCAGTAACAGTGACAGCAGGATCGATCGCCACTGCTGCTCCGTCTTCCGCAAAAATCAAGGTCGAATTAGTAACACCAACAATCGGCAGATCATTCACTGCCGTAATTTTGACAGTGCGAACAACGCTGCTATTGCTCGCCCCGTCACTGACAGAAATAGTGATCGGGCGATCGCTCGTATTGGGCTGGTCGCTGCTATTGGTATAGGTAATCGATCGCAGTGCCGTTTGATAATTCTCAACCGAGGCTTGTCCAATTAGGGTTAAAACACCCGTTACAAAGTTGAATGTACCGACAATTCCATTCTGGTCAATAAAATCCAGTGAGTCCTGTCCAGCCACATAATTGCCAATGCTCAGGGTTGCACTCTGCAAGTCAGCACTATCTGCATCAGACACTCCAATAGTAGTATCTAGAAAGACTGCACCCTGGTTTTCGGCATACCCTACCAAAGCAGCAAGGGGTGTTAAAACGGGAGGTGCACTAAGCGGAATGGTAAACCCTTGGGCAAAGACACCACTCGCGCTACCGTCCTGGTCTTGGCTTGTCCACGCCACAATGAAATCGCCGCTGGCATTGGCAGCGATCGAGGCATTGTCTTGATTGAGCAGTGTTTGTCCAGTGTTGACTAAAAACGGTGCTTCGATCGCCAATCCTGCTGCATCAAAGCGTCGTGCATAAACGCCTGAGCCTGAGCTATCGCCCAGCGTACCATCATCACTAGTCCAAGTAATGATGAAACCGCCTCCATCCGTCATCGTTACGATAGAGTCTCGTTGGTTGCCCATAATCCCAGATGTTGCACCGGGGTTAAGGACTCGGAACTCATTCCCGATCGCAACTCCAGCAGCGTCATAGCGTCGTGCATAAATTTCGTTGCCGTTTATTGCACCTTCGTCGCTCGTCCAGGTCACGACAAAACTGCCATCTGCTGCCATGGCTACGCTGGCGGTCTTTTGATCCTTCGCCGTAATTTCATTAATTTGAAACTCAGTTCCTTGTCTCACACCTGCTGCGGTGTAGCGTTGACCAAAAACACCTGCTCCCTCGCCATCCTGTGCCTGACTCTCCCAAACGATGACAAAGCTGCCATCATCTGCCATGGCAACAGAGGGCTTAAGTTGGTTACCAGCAATAACAGAGTTGACCTGAAATTCGTTGCCAAATGCAGTTCCGTCACTGTTGAAGACACGGGCACGAACCCCATTTTCAACGTCAATTAGGTCAGCATTAGACACCCAGGTTACGACAAATTTGCCGTTGGCTGAGGTGGCGATCGCAGAATTGTACTGATCGCCGTCTGTATCTTGGTTAATTAGAAATTCACCGCCTACCGCAGTCCCATTCGCCTGATAAATGCGAGCGTGGACTCCGCTCAAACTGACATCGGGCAATATCTCATTGTCATCTGACCAAGTGACGACATAGTTGCCATTTTGCAGCAGCGCGATCGAAGTGGTTGACTGGTTTTTGTCAGTATTTGGGTTAACTCTGATTTCAGCGCTCGTTGGGGTGCCATCTTGATCAAAAAAGCGAACGTAAGCTCCCCACTCCGATCCAACAGATCCATCTTGACCTCGGCTCGACCAAGTAATTGCAAAGCTGCCATCTGCCGCCATTGCCACTGCCCTCATGGGGCGAGCTTGATCTGAAACTAGTGCAGAAGCTGAAGTAAGCTGATCACTGATAGTGAACGTGTTAGCTTGAATGGCGGGGAAGAGAGGATTGACTGGCATGGGAGGAGTCTCTTGCAGTGCGGATGCTGAAATATGACAATAATGCAAGGCTACCCAGTTGAATTAAAACACTTGCAAACGCTCTTCCTGACTGACTTCGCCTCAGTGTTTGCTCTGAAGTTAGCGAGATGAATCTTAGGAGGGTGTTATTTTCATATCAGTACTGTTTTGCTCTGAATATTGTTCAACAAGCCTCAAAAATTAGCAGTAGTCAAGATATGATTAATTGCTGTGCTTCTAGTAATGCATCATGAAACATACGCTTTCGGTTCTGGTTGAAGATGAGGCAGGAGTCCTCACCCGGATCGCAGGGCTTTTTGCCCGTCGAGGTTTTAATATTGAGAGCTTGGCGGTAGGTCCGGCTGAACAGGTCGGGATTTCACGCATCATTATGGTAGTGTTTGGCGACGATTTGGCGATCGAGCAGGTCACCAAGCAGCTTTACAAGCTCATCAATGTGCTGAAGGTGCAAGACATTACCGAAGTGCCCTGCATTGAACGAGAGCTAATGCTGCTGAAGGTCAATGCGACTAGCTCTAATCGCTCAGAAATTATTGAGCTGGCGCAAATCTTCCGGGCGCGGGTGGTGGATTTGGGCGAAGATGCTCTGACGCTTGAGGTGGTAGGTGATCCGGGTAAAATGGTGGCGATCGTTCAGATGCTGAGCCGCTTTGGGCTTCGAGAAATTGCCCGCACTGGGAAAATTTCCCTCGTCCGCGAATCGGGCGTTAATACCGAATACCTTAAATCTTTGGAGGCGCGGGTTTAGGCTGAAAGCCACAGACTTCTGAGAGAGTGTAAAGTGGTCTACCCTTAACTTCTTCGTAAATTCGCCCAATGTATTCGCCTAGAATGCCGATGCTGATAAGTTGCACTGCACCCAGAAAGAAGACAGCAATGATAATGGTCGTATATCCGGTCAGGGGCGAGTTGGGCGCGAAGAACCGCCAGTAAAGAACGAGAACCGCCATGAACAGAGCGATCGCCGCCGCCGTCAGTCCAATATAAGTAGAGATTCGTAGCGGCACTCTCGAAAAGGAAACTAGCCCATTGACCGCTAGCGCAAAAGACTTACGGAACGTGTACTTTTCTTCGCCTGCAAAGCGAGGATCGCGCTCAAACAACACAGCAGTTTGTCGAAACCCAACCCATGCCCGCAGCCCCCGAATGTAGCGATTGCGCTCTGGCATGGCGTTGAGCAAATCTACCACTTGCCGATCCATCAGGCAAAAGTCGCCTGTATCGGTAGGAATCTCCACATCTGCCAGGTTACGCAGCACTCGGTAGAAGCCGTAAGCCATCAGCCGCTTAAACCAGTTTTCCTTCAGTCTTTGGGTGCGCTGGGCATAAACGACCGCATAGCCTTCTCGCCACCGCTTCGCCATCTCCAGCACCAACTCTGGCGGATCTTGCAAATCTGCATCCATCACCACGATCGCCTGTCCTCGGCAAAAGTTAAGCCCAGCCGTTACCGCAATTTGGTGCCCAAAGTTGCGGGAGAAGCTGAGGTAGCAGAAGCGTGGATCGTGGGCATGGAGTTGGCGCAGAAAATG
Organism: Timaviella obliquedivisa GSE-PSE-MK23-08B; assembly: GCA_019358855.1. Classification (NCBI taxonomy): domain Bacteria; kingdom Bacillati; phylum Cyanobacteriota; class Cyanophyceae; order Oculatellales; family Oculatellaceae; genus Timaviella; species Timaviella obliquedivisa. The sequence goes on from JAHHII010000009.1 coordinate 59,140, forward strand.
AAGAGAGCGATCGCGGCTACCATCATTCACCAAAATCACCTCAACTTCACCCCCTAACTGTTCCATGACGATCGTAAGCCGACGGAAAAGTTCAGGAATATTCGCTTCCTCATTGTAAATCGGCACAATAAAGGAAAATTGGACAACCATAGCTTTACTTCATTGCCACAACAGCAAGGTTCCAAGCAAAGCGTTTAACAAAAGGAATTTTTTTTAGAACAGTATCTAGTTTCTCTAGGCGCTGATATTCTGGCTCTAAGCGAACTTGTTCAAGAATAATTTTTTTCCAGTAACGCTCTTCATTAGGATTAACTTTCTCAATTAAATAAAAGCGCAGAAATATCCAAAGTGTAGCGATCCAAAAAGTATCATAGGTCGTTTTTGTAAATAATCTCTGCACCGTTTTGACGATACTGATATCTAGCGGCGTTTCGTCTTCAGTCCGAACTTTAGTAGCAATTCTACGATACACATTAATCACAGGATTGTGCTTCAACGGGTCCCAGAAGCAGGCAACGCCCCCTGGTTTAAGCACGCGGTACATTTCTTTAATGGTTAACTCTGGCTCAGGAATATGATGGAGAAGATTAGAGGCATAGACAATATCAAAGGTGTTATCAGGAAAGTCAATATTCATCGCATTAATCACTTTGCCCTCGACCTGCACCTGGTTCGCGGCTGCTAACTTCAGCGCCACTTCAACCATGCCTGGAGAGTAATCTGCGGCAACGCATTGAGCGCCCCGACTAGCAAAATAAACGCTGTTTTCACCAGCACCACAACCTAAATCCAGTAAATATTTTCCTCTAACATCACCTAATCGCTTGAGGATAAAACGATTTTCTGGAGCCGTGCAAGCTTCAAAGTAGTCTTTGGCCTTGATGCCTTCAATATCAATGGCAGCAGCCCACTGATCATGAAATTCCTGTTCTTTTTTGAGAATTTCGTCTTGCATGGTGCGCGAAAATTTTGGAGCGGGTTAACAAGCTAAAAGGCTTGGTTAAACACTATAGCTTGTTGAGGGGATGTCGGGGGCATGATACTGCCCCCAAAAAACTAACCGGCACCAACTGCCATTTTTTCCCAAATTCGCTGAACAATTTGTACTCCAGTGACTGCTTGCCAGCTAAATAGCCCCAGAAGGACAACGTTTAAGGCAATGTGTGTGGTGCGTGCCCAATCTTGACCCTTTTGCATATAGGGTGAAAGGGCAGCAGACGTAGCAATGAGTCCCATCATGCCCAAGCCTGCAAGCAGGTGAGAACCAAAAAACAACTTGCCATTATTGAGGTATGTGATTCCCATACCACCAATGCTACCTAAGACCATGAGTGCTAGCAGGAGCGAACCCATTTGGTAATGCTTAATATTGTACTTTCCTTTAATTAGCTCTTTTTTAACATCGCCTTCAGCGCTACGGGTGCGACGAATTTGCACTCCCAGGTAAAGTGCGTAAATTGAAAGCGCCAACAATGCCCACATGAGAAGTGGGTGAATAAATTGACTCCAAACTTTGACTGATTCTGGGATCTCAAACATAAGGGTTCTCTACTAAGGCTTCATAAAAATTAGCATAACGGTTTGTTAGCCCTTGGTGAATCAGTTAGGGCAACAAAATTGAGGAATTTGCTGATACTTTTACTCGATCGCCAGATGATTCAAAAGTGCCTGACGCATGACCTCAACTGGGGCAGGTTGGTTCAGCCAAAGTTCTAGGGCAACTGCGCCTTGCTGAACCAGCATTTCTAAGCCGTCAATGGCGATCGCTCCCCCTGCCTGCGCCTGCCGCAAAAACTGAGTCGGACGCGGTGTATAGATCAAGTCATAGGCGATCGCCCCCTGCTGAATTTTTTGTCTCTCTTCTGCACTCAATGGCGAACTTTCGATCTGCGGATGCATCCCGATCGGAGTTGTATTCACCAGCAAACCTGCCTGTGGAATCAGTTTCGGCAACTCCTCCCAGACATGTACTGATAGATTGTTGACTGCCAAGGGCGAATCGATCCAACTCGCTCGAAAATCTTGCAGCTTTTGCCAATTGCGTCCCACTACCTGAATTTGAGTGCATCCTAACTGCCGACATCCCATCACTACGGCTCTCGCGGCTCCCCCATTACCTAGCACGACAGCTGTCGTTTGGCTCCAATCTTGACGGTTTAGCAATGGCGCAAGAAATCCGGTGATATCGGTATTGGTGCCGCCCCAGCCTTGGGTTGTGGGATAAACCGTATTGACAGCCCCAATAGCTCGAGCAATATCGCTGACCTCTGCCAGCATTGGCATAATGGCTTGCTTATGGGGAATCGTAATGCTGAAGCCTTGGAGGTCGATCGCCCGAAATCCCTCGATCGCCACTCGCAACTCTTCAGGTTTAACAGGTAGAGGTAGATAAATGTAATTGGCGTTAAGTTGGGCGATCGCCGCATTATGCATCACTGGAGAAAGCGAATGCGCCACCGGATAGCCAATTACCCCAAGCAGTTTAGTTATTCCAGTAATTGCCATAAGAAAAGAAGAAAAAAGCCCACAAAAAAGGGTGGCATAAAACCACCCTTCTAAACTAATTAAATTTACTTGAACAACCTAAGCAACCGAAGCCATTTTCACATCACTAGTTGCTAGCAATTCCTGAAGCTCTTCAGAATCGACAGTTTCCCGCTCAATCAACATATCAGCCAAAGCATTTAGCACTGAACGGTTTTCCGTCAAAACTACCTTTGCCCGGCGATACGCCTGCTCCACCAAATTGCGGACTTCATCATCGATCGTTGCAGCCGTTTCTTCAGAAAAGTCACGCTCTGCCATAATATCGCGCCCCAAGAACATCCCGCCCTGAGAACGACCCAGTGCGATCGGGCCGAGGCGATCGCTCATGCCAAACCGGGTTACCATCTGCCGTGCCACCCGCGCCACCTGCTGAAGGTCACTGGAAGCACCCGTTGTCACTTCTTCCTCACCAAAGACGATTTCCTCGGCAATTCGACCGCCTAGCGCCACCGCCATTTGGTTTTGCAAGTAAGAGCGAGAAGACATTTGATCTTCACGGGGCACAAACCAGGTTAAACCGCCTGCACGACCCCGAGGAATAATGCTGACCTTTTGAACCGGATCATAGTCAGGCATCAGCGCACCAACCAGAGCATGACCCGCTTCATGATATGCCACCAGTGTTTTCCGCTTTTCGCTCATCACCCGATCTTTCTTCTCAGGACCAGCCATCACGCGATCGATCGCATCATTGACTTCATCCATTGAGATTTCAGTTAGGTTACGACGAGCGGCAAGAATAGCTGCTTCGTTCAGCAGGTTTGCCAAATCAGCACCCGTAAACCCAGGCGTGCGTCGAGAAATCTTATCAAGGTCAACGTCTTTCGAGAGGGTCTTGCCACGAGCATGAACGTTGAGGATTTCCAAACGTCCAGCAAAGTCGGGGCGATCGACCACCACCTGGCGATCGAAACGACCTGGACGAAGCAAGGCTGCATCCAATACATCAGGACGGTTAGTAGCAGCAATCAAGATAATGCCTGTATTGCCCTCGAAGCCGTCCATTTCGGTCAGCAACTGGTTCAGGGTTTGTTCCCGCTCATCGTTGCCGCCGCCAAGACCTGCGCCCCGCTGACGACCGACTGCATCAATTTCATCAATAAAGACGATACAAGGCGCATTGGCTTTGGCTTGCTCGAACAAATCGCGGACGCGGGAAGCACCTACACCCACAAACATTTCTACAAACTCTGAGCCAGAGATAGAGAAGAAAGGAACGCCAGCTTCACCTGCTACAGCTTTCGCCAAGAGAGTTTTACCAGTTCCAGGAGGTCCAACTAACAAAACGCCTTTAGGAATTTTTGCCCCGACTGCGGTGAAGCGATCGGCATTCTTCAGAAAGTCTACGACTTCAGAAAGTTCTAACTTTGCCTGTTCAATCCCTGCCACATCGCCAAAAGTCACCTGGGTTTGAGGCTCCATCTGAACGCGGGCTTTTGACTTACCAAAGTTCATGGCTTGGCTGCCTGGACCACTCTGCGCCCGACGCAGCACAAAAAATAGCACGACCAAGAGCAAGAACGGAATCAGCAGCGTGCTGAGAATCCTGGCTATACCGTTGTCCTCTCCTTGTTGAGTGACGGAGATGTCAACGTTATTCTTTTGCAAAATGTCTAACAATTCAGGATCATTAGGAAGGTTAATGCCGTAGGTTTCACCGTCATTTGCCTTAGCTTGAGCAAATTGCCGATCAGAGCGAATCGCCACTTTCTCAACTTGACCTGAACTGACTTGATTAATAAATTCGCTGTACCGCCACGTCTTGATGGGGGGTTGTCTGTTGTCCCAAAGTGCCGTTGCCAGAAAGATGACAACTACAACCAAAAGGGCATACAGCCCTGCATTTTTCCACCGCTTATTCACTGAGGCTGTTCCTCCTAGATTCTTGACGCGAGGTCATATTTTCTTAATATTTATTAATGTAGCTCATTTAACTAGCATCTTGACATGGGATTCTAGTTTGCTACGCCTCGCCAGTATTCTCATTCTGCCACCGGAATTGAGGAATGGGGCATTACCTGTCTATAAAGTTGTGCCGGAGCATGACTCATATAAAAAAAGTAAAAATGTTCGATCGCGAACCTCTAACTAAAGGTAAACAGATCCCGTGAAGTGGCATTGTGAGAAAATGGCGCAGAATCTTTACAATAGAAATAATAGAACTGCAGACAGGCTGATAAGGATAAAAGATATCTGTTAGAAATCTGCCAAAAAAATCTCCCCGTTCCTCAGTATTAGGAAATCGGGGAGTTTAACGTTTAACAAAAATAAGTAGGAGTTAGTCGATCGCCTACTTCATTTTATAAGTTACAGACACTGAGGAATTAACGCGCACGACAGGAGGGCTGAGCAGATCAACCCCTTGCAAAGCATAGGGATCTTGTAGACTTTGACTATCAGCCGCCGAAGGACAACCTGCGCCACCGTAATAGCCAAAAGTTGCCGATTCGGTAACAGCAGTTAGACTGCCGAGGGTAATACCTGCGGTTGCAGCTAGGGCATTAGAACGGCTGCGAGCATCTGCCATGGCTAGCCTGCGGGCTTCAGTTTCTAGGGCAGAGCAATTATTGGTAAAGTAGCCAACTTGTGCACCGCCCGTCGAGAACTTACTGTTTTTTGAAGCAGCCGTATTAGCGGCTGCGACTAGAGCTTGCACGTTATCTTGCGTAGGCTTATCGAGTTTTACTCGAACTCTAAAGCCACCTGAGGCATTAGGGTCGGCAGTTGCTTCAATATTCTCGGCGATCGCTCCAGCAGCAAGCAGGGCATCAACCACAGGCTTCATATCAGCGGCTGTTGCAGTGGGAGGAGGAGGGGGAGGCATGTTGGGGTTTTCAGAAGGCTGAGGATAGTAGTTACTGTAGTAGTTCAAGTACATCACAGCCACGTCAGCAGGTGCAGTAGCTAAGCCCGACCCAACAGCGGTTACGCCAGCCGGTAAAGTAAAGGCTTGAGCAATTTGTTGGCTAGGGGCTACCTCAGAAGTTTGAGGAACGCCAGCCGATGCTTGAGCCATTCCAACCATCCACAGGCTAGCTGTCACAGCAGCAGCGCTAAAAATGTGGAGTTTCGACATAAGTTTTCCTCGTGTTGTTCATTGACAGGTGTCTGTTGTGCTGATTTTCTAAAGAAAAGGCAATTTGTAGGTCACCAATTAGAGATTCAGCCAATAACCGCGATTTCCCTGAAGCTTAAAGATTATTCAAATAGTGTACGTTTGCACAGCATTACTCTTTGAGGGTCAGGTTCAGTTTCACACGTGTAACGGTATCACAAGTTTTTAATCACGAAGTCTGTAATTTCTACAGTTATAGGACTGACGCAAAAGAGATCTCCAACCTCTTAAAAAGAGGCTTTTGAGATTGCCTCTTTCTTGAGGAGGGTTAGGGAGAATATCAAGTTGTAGTTGCCAGTGCGTCAGTCCTAAGTACAATAAGACCTAAATATTAAGGCTCTGATCCTTGAACCTTCTGCCCTAAGCGAGGCTCGGTACCAGCAATAAGGCGCTGTAGGTTAGCTTGATGTCGCCAAATAACAAATAGTCCTCCTGCGATCGCCAGTCCTTGAAAAGGCAGCGGCTGTTGCAGTCCGACCATTAGCCCTATTGCCGCCAACGCTGCTGCAATTGAACTGAGCGAAACAATCCTCGAAATTGCCAGCGTCACAGCGAACGCAGCGAGAGAGCCTAAGCCAACGGGCAGAGCCATTGCCAATAATAGTCCTAAGCCAGTCGCCACCGATTTACCGCCAGAAAAGTTGAGCCAAATGGAGCGGCTGTGTCCTAAAAGAACAGCTAGACCAGAAAGGGTAACGGCATAGGGAAGCCATGATTGCAAGTTGACCTCGGCAGGAATTATGGAAGCAATCATTGGGAGTTCATACGCCAGCCTGGTCAAAGCGATCGCTGCCGCCCCTTTCAATACATCAATTAGCAGTACTACAATTGCCGGAATTTTGCCCACCGTTCTTAATACGTTGGTTGCGCCTGTGGATTTTGAGCCATGCTCTCGAATATCGATACCTTTAACAATGCGACCTGCCAGATAGCCCGTCGGCAGTGAGCCCAGGAGATAGGCACCCAATCCAACCATCACACAAAAGCCAAGCCAAACCGCCATACTGAATATATCCTTTTCTAGTACACCCATTCTTTTCTAGTACACCATTGGACTCATGGGGTCGGAAGCAAACGCCAGCCACAGTGGAAATTGTAATAGCGCTAAATTAATGAATCCCTCTGACTCGTCAATGATGATAATGGGGAGTTGCTTCTGCTTCAACAACCGTTCTGCCCGTTGTACCAAAGGTTCGGGCGCTTCAAATAGCACAATACCCTGTTCAGAACCAAAGTCGGTACGAGAAACGCCCAGGCAATCTTGAAGTCCTCGTCGCCATTCTCCCAAGCGTTCGGGAGAATCGCCTAAGACTAAAACCCGGACGCGATCGCCATACAAATCCCGCAGCACCGAAATCACGGCTGAGGCGACTAAAATATTTTGCAACCGAGAACCCAAAGACTTTAAGGAGCCTCGTCCTCCTTGGGTAAAAAACCAATTTGAAACGCGATCGGCATGAATCGGTTCAAACGTACGCCGCAACTGCCAGGGCTGCCCATAGTAATCAGGCATCATCCGATATTGATCTAATAGTTTATTAATCTGCTTAGTTTGCTCTTGGAGATTACTTTCAGCAAATTTAGGAACTAGCGCTTCCCCCATTCCAGCTTTGGCATCCGATCGCGCCCCTGCCCTAGACTCAGATCGCGCATCCGATCGCGCATCCGATCGAATCTCTTCCCGGCTCCCCGATCGCGCTCCTCTACGAAGTTCTGGCTCTGGGGCAGAAGTCAGTTGCAACTGCTCGGCAGAGGTCGCCAAATCTTGTAAGCTGCCCACCAAGTAATCTTTAAATCCTTGCACTCGAATGGCGAGGTCTTGAGATACACCTGCGAAGCTAGTTTTCATTTCGTTGCGAACTCGCTCTTGCCGTCGTTCTAGTTGCTCAACAGCGATCTGTAGCTTCTGCTTGCGTTGCTCTAGCTCACTCAGGCTTTCTTGGACAACTCGCCCTAACGCCATTTGTGTCTCGGCAACTTGCTTTTGCAGCATGGCATTGTACGAAGCTTGCAGCGAGGCAATATCCTGTTGCAGTTTTTTCTCCTGCTGCCGCAGTTCAGCAATACGGGTTTCTAACTCATTTACTTCATCATTCATGGGTGCAGCACTAACGGGAAACAGGGCAACGCTGTTCTAAGCAGGTTCTCAACATTTTTGCATCAAACAAAATGGGCAGAAAATGAATGCTTTTCACTTCCTTAAAGTAGAAGAGAACGGGGACATTGAACCAAAAGATTTGCCAGTTTTGCCAATCCTGGTAAGGAAATTGACGCAGTAAAGATTCGCCCCGGTAAATGTCGAGCGCTGTTTCGGTGAAGCAAAGGCGTAAAGTAACGGCTTGAATCAGCAGAAACAACGCAAAAAGAGCGATCGCTCCACCCACCCAAGCATTTAGGAAAAAGAGCGGTAGAGCTACCAATATTAACGTGATAGGAATTGCGTAACTCGGCGCTAGCTGCACGTCGCTAGAAAGGCTGCTGGGAGTAGTAGTCATGGGCGATCGGTGTCCACAAAAATGGATAAGGGCTGCTTGTATTTTAAGGGGCTAACGCGCGGAGGGCACTACATATTCAGAGAAGAACCTCCTGTGCCTTGGAACATTAACCAGGAAAGAAAAAAATTGGTAATAAAAATAGATAGCAGGGCAGTCACCACAGCCGTTGTTGTCGATTGCCCCACGCCCTTAGCCCCACCCGTTGTGGTTAAACCCCAGCTAGTGCCAATGATGGCAATAAGAATCCCAAAAACAGCGCCCTTAATCATAGCGCTTGCCATATCCCAAGGGGTCAGAAAGTTCCGTGCAGAGTCAAGAAATACGTTATTGGAAATGTCGTACAGGCTATCGGCAATAAAAACGCCGCCAATCATCCCAGTGGTAAAGGACAAGACCGTTAGTAGAGGCTGCATTAGGCAACAGGCAATGACCCGAGGGATAACTAAGTAATCAATTGGATCAGTCTTCAGCATATACAGAGCATCAACTTGCTCAGTCACTTGCATTGTGCCAATTTCGGCGGCGAATGCCGAGCCAACGCGACCTGCCAGCACTACAGCAGTCAAAATTGGAGCCAACTCACGGGCAAGAGCGATCGCCAACACGCCCCCCACAGCAGAACCTGCGCCCAAATTAATAAACTCCCGCGACACTTGAATTGTAAAAACCATGCCCACTGAAGCTGACATTAACAATGCCACCAGCAGAGACTCAGGGCCCACCGCCACCATTTGTTCCATCGTATTGCGCCAATGAATCTTGCCGCGTATTAAATGAACAATCACTTGCCCAGCCAGCAAAATAGCTGCAACTAGTCTGCGGCTCCATGCCTTTAAACCAAAACTCCGAGTCTGTTCGCTCAATCGCTCCGTACCTCTGGTTTCATAGGTCTGAGAAAATTGTTTTTTATCTTAATTTAAGATTCCTGTCATGTTTTTCCTAGTCAAGCGATCACCTTTTATGCTTATAAGATGATTATCCCACTCGATCATTCGCCAGACAGCGATCGCATTGACCTATGAGCATTCTGCCTAATTTACTGCGTTCCCTTTTATTAACTAGCATTTTTAGCTTCTTGGCTCCTGTCCTGTTAATTGGGACAATCTTAGCAAGTCTGGCACTGCTCGGATATGTTCCAGGGTTAGAGGTTTTTGGCAAGGCAGGGTTAGAACAAGTAGCACAGTTCTTAAAAGTATTTGGTAGCACCAGCGCACTACGAGGGCTGGTCACGATCGGGATTGCCTGTAGCGTCGTTGGCATTCTATTTGATGCTTATACTTTTTATCGCTATCAAAACCTGAGAGATTGAGACAAAAAAGGGATCGCGTTATGCCGCAACCCCTTCTATACCTTTTATAACAGACGAAGAGCGAATCAAAAATTACATCAAGCCAATCTGAGATAGGATACCTTGACCTGTTAAGAACTCAGTAGCTACACCAATCACGAAGCCCATCATCGCAAGACGACCGTTCCAAGTTTCAGCGAAATTTGTAAAACCAACTTTGGGAGTTTCTTGAGTTTGCATGACTGAATAACCTCTATTTGACATCAACCTGTATGTGAATAAATGTAACACAAAATTTCAATTTGTTGCAACAATGCGTGAGCTATGCGCCTCAATTTTTCAATGGTTCCCATCCGGTTCCCTGGTAGTTAGAGGGAAAGCTATGAGGATGAAGGATTTCAGCCAAAATTTCTAAAGAGTCCACGAGTCGGTATCCGGGTCGATTAAAGTACTGATTGCCGTCAGTAATGTAAACCTGCCCAGTTTGTACTGCCCTTAAACTTGACCATTGGTGATGGCGGCTTAACAATTCAGCATCCTGGCGAGTGCGCTGCAAGTCGTAGCCACAGGGCATAAAAACGATTACCTCTGGGTTAGCTTCCATCATCTGCTCCCATTGCAGCCAGGGCGAGTGCTGCCCAACAACCCCGAACAGCGATCGCCCTCCTGCCAATTCCACTAGCTCTGGTATCCAGTTACCCGCCGCCATCAGCGGGTCGCTCCACTCAATGCAAGCTACTGTAGGTCGATGCTTTAAGCTCTGCGTTACCTGCGTACAAGCTTTGACTCGTTGCTGAAGTGCCGCCAGTTGATCGACTGCACTCACGCCCAGCGCCACCGCTACCCGCTCAATATCTGCCCACACGTCCGCTAAAATATTAGGCTGAAGGGAGATGATTTGGGGCTGAATCCCTGTCAGTTGTGCCACTGCTTGCTCCACATCGCCCAGGCTCACCGCACAAACTTCGCACTGAGCCTGGGTCAGAATATGGGTAGGTTGTAATGGCTCTAGCACCTCGGTTTTAATGCGGTAAACGCTGAGCGCAGATTGCAGTAAATCAGTAACGCGCCCATGAATTTCGGCGCTGCTGCCTGTGGGATTGAATTTGGGTTCGGTGCAGATGGGCAGAGCTTTGACCGATTCGGGATAGTCGCATTCATGCGATCGCCCGACCAAGCGATCGGTCATGCCCAGGAATGCCACAATCTCGGTTGCACTCGGAATTAACGAAACAATTCGTGGAGAAGATTGAAGCATAGATTTCAGTTTCCTGTCGCTAATTCCGACTCGTTCTACTAGGGGCTTACTTCAGGTAGCAGCGGGGCGTAAACTGCCCGTGCAACCCATAAGGCACATGGTGCTTCAGCTTCAGCCGCGCGACCTCGCTCAAATCTTTTCCATTCAAAATCACTAACTCCGATCGCTCTGACTCGCCGTTGAATGCCAAAATCAACACCCAGCCATCATCTTCATTTTCAGAATTAACCGCAGCAGCCGATCGCGGCACAAAAATCGGTTCACCCGTAAAGCCGCGCGGTGCAAAGCTCCAGAGTTGGCGCGCTGCTTCGCAGATACCCCCAGAGTCGCCCGGTTGCAAGTCTATTTTCATAACTCCTTGCAATGGCGCATTTCCCGTAGAATCATGGGCGGCACCCAAGTAAGCATATCGGTAAGGACGACCCATTAGCTGGGGATGAATAACAGGGAATTCACAGCAGCGACTTTCCAAAAGCTGGCGTTCAATTTCGTTTGTCTTTAGGTTCAATTGAAAGCGCCAAAGCTGACCCGGTGATAACTCAGAAAACCGAACTTCTCGGTAGTCCTGATCTGGGTCAACGGCTGGAAAATTGGGGTAGCACACTGAGTCTACGTAAATCTTACCCTCTTGCTCAAAGGCGTTGGCATGGTGAAAGATAAAGCCCGATTTAACTGATAAGGTTTGCACCGCTCCGGGTTGCCGACGGGGAATAACTAGCACTTGCGTCGCTTGATTGGGCTGGAACTTGAGGCATTGCGCCGCCCCCCGGAACCCTAGCAAGAAGGGAACGGGATTAAAGACCATGGGGTTTTGGAAAAAGATGCAGTAGTTGGGCGTAATGGCAAAGTCATGAATGAAGGCAAACCCTGGCACAGAATGGGCGTGCTGCCGGATAACCTGACCTGCCAGATTTAGCTCGTAAATAGTGATGCTTGTAGAAAGTCCAGGCTTGATGGAAAAATTGACGAGGCAAGGTTCGCCGTTGTCTAACTCGCAAGCCACATCAATCCGAGGGTGGGCGGCAAAGGCATCGCCTGGGTTTAGCACACCACTTAAATTGTCGAGTCCTAATGTTTCTAAGGTGTAGGGATCAAGGCTGTGAGGCTCGGCGGCTTCCCAGAGTGCCCAGAGCTTATCGCCCCAGGGCAAAATGTTGGTATTAGCAATGTTTTTGAGGCGAAGATCAAATGTGTTGGCTAGCCAGCCTCCAGGCTTGGCAGTTCCGAAGACTCCCCGATAAAGAAATTTTCCAGCTTTTTGTTCTTCTTGATAATGCTGTGTCTGCACGTAGCGGTTGCGAAAGTGGGCACGACCGTCTTTGAAGGCGATCGCGCAAACCATGCCATCGCCATCAAACGGGTGATGCACAGGTTGTCCGTCCATCTCCAGTAAACCAGGGCCATTCCGAAAGAGGGTTCCGCTCAGATCGGGTGGAATTTCGCCCTCAGTTTCATCAATCCAATAGTCATATTCTTGAGGAAGCGATCGGTAGCCTTTGCGCCAGTCTTGGAGGGTATAGGAAGGGCTGTCGGAAACTTCGGTTGTGGGACGAGTGCCCAGTTGAGGAATTTGCATAGTGGGCGATCGTACTTTTTAGATTCAGAGCTTTTTAGATTCAGAGCTAGGCGCTCCGGTCAATAAATCCCGGAACATCTACCAGTATTATTTGAACAATTTGAATAAAAAAGCTAACCTTAACTAGTTGCTCGTTGATATCGTTGTACTCGGCTATAAACTCCTTGGCGGTCCATGTTTCTGATAAGGAACTGACTCGGTAGGCAAAGATGGCGTGTCGAGATTCAAGGCAACTGGTTTGAACTTCATTAGCCAGATCTCTAAGTACCTCAGTTTGGGCGATCGCAGAGCGATCGAGAGGGTTACGTCTCAACAGACTCACTCGCTCCTCACTCACTTTTCTTCTAAGATTCTCTGCCCATTCCCCTAACCGATTAACCGAATGCTCTAAGTCAGCAATCCGATTTTCAATATCGCTTTGGGTAAAGCTCACTTCACTCGAAGAGTTTTCCGAAAAAATTGCCCCTCTTAACTCTAAAGCCGTCTGTAAAGATTCAGAGAGACCTTGGCATTCCATGAACACAGATCCCACTATTAAGGCATTCTCAAATTGAGTGCTGTGTAACTGAGTACGACTAAAGTCAGTGGCACTAAAGTTGGCATTACGCAAATCTGCACCCTGCATTTGTGCTCCATTGAGATCGCAGCCATCCCCATGAACTCGTTGAAGGGAAGCATGGCTCAGATTGACTTCAGTCAGGTTGGCATTCCCTAAATCTGCCCCGTCTAACTTGGCTTGGGTAAAGTTGGCTCCGCGCGCGTAAGCACCTCTCATATCAGCGCAACGTAAATTGGTATCTGCAAGATTTGCTCCACTTAATTGAGCACCCCTTAAATCAACCCGTCCAAGATGCGCGTGACACAACTTTGCACCGGTTAGGTTAGCACCGCGTAAATCCGCTCCTTCTAGGTACGCAGACTCCAGCTCAGCGTCATTCAATTTGGCAATACGAATGCTAGCGTTCGTTAGCTTGGCACGATTGAGCCTTGCCCCAATCAAAATGGTTCCTCGAAGGCTGGCTCTATCCAACCTGGCATCAGTGAGGTTAGCCTGACTTAAATTCGCTCTGTTGAGGGAAGCGCCTCGCAGATCTGCCCCACTCAAGTCTGCGCCACTGAGGTTGTAGCCACTCAGATCACCACCCATGAAGCTTATCCGTCTGAGATCGGCATTCACTAAGTCTTCGGAGGGATCTAACCCTGCAGCAATGACTAACTCGTTCAGATGATTAGCTTCTGAAACAAGTTGCACAAAGCGCTGAATCTTTTCGCACATATCTTTTTGTTAGAAGTCACCCCAGATTTAAGTATTTTAATCAGGCAATTGGGAAGCTAGCGGCAAGATTTTAGAGGATAAGGGCATGAAATTGTCAATTCTTTACTTAAGTTGCTTTGATCGCCCATAATCACATGACTTTGGTCAAAAGTCAAAGCCTCAAGGGTTGAAAAATTGAATGAAGCAACAAGCAGATTACGTGCTTTTAACTCATTTATTACGCAAAATTTTATCTGTTTTTATTTAATTTATGAGGTTGACATACACAAAAAATGTGTGTAACGTAGATACTACTGAAGCTAAACTAAAGCCAAACAGACTTATAGCTTCCGTAAAAACACCGTAATTCAAGTTTAGGAGGTTCCTGCCATGCAAACTAAAGCCTTCCGAGGGGTTACGAGAGCACTGATGCAAATTTTACCTACGGGACAGGAGGGAGACCAGCGTGATGTTCAGGCTGTTGTCTTTGAGCTTATTCCTGCCAACTGCACAGGCTATATCAAATTTCAAGGCACTTTGTGGCGTGCACGGTGTTCTCAGTCAATTAGTCTTGAGCCTGGGATGCTGGTGCGAGTGCTCGATCGCAAGAATCTCACGCTTGTCGTGGAACCGTCTCGTTCTGTTTCGTCTTTCAAGTTCACTGCTCAGCCCAGACCTTATGTTGATAGTTAACAAATAATGGTTAGCAAAGATTTTCAAAATAGAAGCTTCTAATTCTGGCAATCTCAGCTAATAAGCCTTTGCCCCACACCCCAAAATTTGAGGTGTGGGGCAAAAGGTCTGATCTAGCTAGGCTTCAATCGATCGAGAACTTAATCTTTGTGTGTTAATTAGAAAAAGCTTTGTTGGGATATGCACAAATTGTATATAAAAAGGGCATAATCGATATACATAAGGTGCTCTAGCTGACAGCAATGTATCCAATTGGGATGGCAATCTATCTAGGGTGAATCTTTATGGCTGTTCATTTTGTAAATTAGCTGCCCCAGCGAATCTGTGCATCGGGTGGTGTTGAACTCAAGGAGTGTCATGTCTGATGTCTAGTCCGCAAATTCCTAAATCCAAGAAACGTCTTAATCTTGACCTGACTCCTGAAGCCTATGAGTTGCTTCAGAAGTTATCCGACGAATCTGGAAAGAATATGGCAGAGGTGCTTCGTACAGGGTTAGCTCTGTACGGAATAGCTCAAGGAGAAAAGGATAAAGGTCATAGTTTAGCAATTGTCGAGACGGAAACAAATAAAGTAGTGACTAGAATTGTCACTACATAAATTTTGTCCCTAGTCTTGAACTTAGTCTATGGAGCTCACATGTCTGCCGATCGCTTTCAGAACTTTGATTATTCTTCAGGCGATCGGCGTTTGTCCTCCTAGTTGCCTGCCTAAATCTGTGAAGAAGCTGTGAAGAAATCAATGATGTTCATCCCTACACTTCCGTCACCAGTTCCTTCTCAGCCGTCACCAGCTTTGTTTCTAAAATAGGGATAGAAGCCTGAGGCAACGCTCCGTCGTTCTGTGCTTCATCGGCACCAGGTAACCACCCAATCAAGGGCAACGGTAACAGGGTTGTTAGATTAGTAATCACCACTACTATCCAAAGATTCGTGAAGTTTGTCTCATCCACACCCAGCCAATGCATCAGCAATGCACCTGACTCATAGGACAAAAATCCTGCCAGATTATAAATTGACATTAATAACGCAAACAACGTTGCTTCTACACCAGGCGGACAAAGCCGAGCCGCCAGAACTAACACAGGCATGAACGCGATTTGCCCCATAACTGTCAAAATCAAGCTATCGCCCAGACTAAACCACTGGTCGTCAATACCGATCGCCCGGTTAGCATGAGTAACCAATAACAGTGTCGTCATGCCTAACACTGCTGAGATAATCGTACTCCAACCAAAAATAACGCGGAAGGGTACAGCTTTGAGAAAGCGCTGGAACACCCAAATTCCTAGCAAAGCAGCAACACTAGTAACCAGCCGAATTCGACCTAAAAACTCTGGCTGAAAGCCAAGTTCGTTGGTAGAGAAGAAGAAGAAAGCAGAGTCGGCAGTGGGGGTTGCTTGCCATAGAAACATGAATGCAGTGGGCATCCAAATAGACTTTTGGGTAATGGCTCCGCGCAGTTGCTTCACCTGATGTTTAATTGCCGACCAATCGTAAGGTTCAGTAACTTTTGCCTCGACAATGAGCCAGGCGATCAGCGAAACAATTAAGGGAAAGGTCGCTGTAATTTCAAAGACGACCTGGCTAGTGAAGTGCTGGAGCAGGAACCCGCTAAAGTAGGCAGTTGTCAATCCCCCGATCGCCGAGGCACCCCAAGTTAGGGACTGAAGCGAGCCAGCGTCCCGAACAGATTCAGAGCGAGCCCGTTCGACTACTAAAGAATCTACAATGACATCGCTAACAGCGACAGATAAAGAGCTAAGAGCGATCGCCAAAGTAGCAGCCCAAGCCGTATGCACGACTGTTGCCATCATGAGCCAGGCAGCAGTGCCCAGTAAACCTGACAAAATTAAGTAAGGACGACGACGGTAGCCGAAAATGGGTAGACCATCAGATATGAAACCAAACAGGGGTTTCACCATCCAAGGCAAAGCCGCAATGCCCATCAAGGCAGATACCTCTGCCGGACTCAGGTGCAACTCATCTTTTAGAAAGAAGCTGACCGCCAAACGTGCCAAGCCCAAAATTCCTTGAACAAAATAAACCATTAGAATGGCAATCAGTTCTGGGTTGGGTTCATTTCCGAAGAAAACTTTTTCCGTTAGAAACGTTTTGAACTTTGAGCCTGAGGAAGTGATAGCCATTCGGGTTTAATTCATTAAGAAATATCAAGTTCTTAACATGATAACTCCCTGAGTCTTTCTGTCGAGAGCCCTTATGCAATTAAGATGTCTGTGTTTGCTAAATTCGTCACGTTTATCAAATTAGCGAGAGCGCCGTTACCGTCAGCAGTACCAAAGCCAGCAGTAGCACCGTTAGGGTTATAGTACAGATTGCCAGAGCTTCTGCTGAAAACGATGCGAGCAGCACTGGTAGAGGCTTGACCATCATTGGCAACTGTTTGAAATTCTGTAGCACCCAGTAGCGTGCCGCTAGGGCTGCTGATTCCAAAGGTTTGACGGGAGAGGACAATTAAATCGGTGCCCCGTACAAAGTCAGTAATGGTATCTGTGCCTGTTTCAGGCGTAGACGATTGTCCTCCATAGGTAAAGCGATCAGAGTCAGCGCCGCCAGTCAGTATGTCGTTGCCATTACCACCAATCAGTTCATCTGCACCTGCACCCCCGTTGAGGATATTATTGCTGGCATTGCCAATCAGTTGGTTTGCCAGTTCATTGCCTGTGCCAGAAGTGGCGATGCCAGTTAGCATCAGGTTTTCAAAATTTGCTCCCAAAGTGAAGTCTACAGATGCCTCTACCGTATCTATTCCTTGGCTAGCAGACTCAATGAGAGTATCGCCCTGGTTATCAACGATGTAGCGATCGTTCCCTAATCCGCCACTCATAATGTCGCCATCTAAACCGCCATCCAGCGTATCATCGCCTGCCCCTCCAAAAAGGCGATCGCCCCCTGATAACCCCCGCAAGAGATTATTCGCCCCGTTCCCTGTGAGGGTGTTATTGAACCGATTGCCTGTGGCATTGAGGATATCGGTGCCAGTTAGGGTCAGGTTTTCTAGATTAGCAGTGAGCTTGTAGCTGACAGAAGATTGAACCGTATCAATGCCCTGGTCACGGCGTTCGCGGATCACATCGCCTACATTGTCCACAACATAAGTATCATCGCCCAAACCGCCAACCAACTGATCTGCACCCTTACCCCCGTCTAATAAATCATTGCCCTCGCCGCCCCTCAGTAGGTCACTGCCCTCGCCACCGCTGAGGGTGTCGTCGCCCTTGCCACCATCGATAACATCATTGCCAAACCCGCCCTTCACCAGGTCAACGCCATCGCCACCGTCCAGGCGATCGTTACCCGACAACCCCAATAAGCGGTCATCACCGACTAGTCCCAAAATCTCGTCATCGCCTACCGTGCCCCTTAAAATGTCGTTACCAACTGTGCCCCGAATCTTAGCCATGGGTAGAAGCCTCCTAAAGTTCTCAATGAAGTTGCATTTTGCTGTAATAGACCCATAGACTGTAGAGAGAGACAGAAAGTTTCCATTCCCCTCTCAAATTTGGTTAATCCAGGTAGAATAGACTTCTGTAACAACATCTCAACAATTTATTGCAACTTACGGAGAGTATTAACAGTGGCAGTCGAGACGATTGAACAGCGTTCAACAGCTCGTAAAATAGCTCCTCGGTATAAGGTCTTGTTACACAACGACGATTTCAACTCTATGGAGTACGTGGTGCAGGTCTTGATGCAAACGGTAGCAAGCATTACCCAACCTCAAGCCGTCAGCATCATGATGGAAGCGCATACGAATGGAATTGCGCTCGTCATTACCTGTGTGCAAGAGCATGCTGAATTTTATAGCGAGACATTGAACAATAATGGGCTAATCAGTACGATCGAGCCGGACGAATAGGTTAGAAACTTGAAATCTCAATTTGCGGCTTTAGCCAAGTATCCAGCACCCGTTAGAATTCTGACGTTTTTGTTAGTGTTGGTGTTCCTATGGCTGCCTGTTGCTGCCCCGATCGCCTTAGTTGTGCGGGATGCAAATGCCCTTACCCTGCTAACGATGCCCTTGCTTTTTGTCGAGTTCTTAGTTCTGATTCGGCTTTGGGGAAGGTGGGTACACCAAGACGCTCGAGTATTCAAAAACTATGGATTGGTCTTATCGCAGCAAAATGGTAAGGAATGTTTAATTGGGTTGGGGCTAGGATTCTTTAGCTTAATGCTGCTGTTTGCGGTGCAGGGCTGGCTGGGTTGGCTAGCGTGGCAGCCTCCGACTCACTCTCTCCTCATGCTGGTTTTAGCAGGTATTGCGGTGGGTTTAGGGACGGGTTTTGCCGAGGAGCTTGTGTTTCGCGGTTGGATGCTAGACGAACTTCAGAGGGACTTTACGCCCAGGACTGCCCTTTGGTCGAGTAGCGTCATTTTTGCAGCTTTACATTTTATTAAGCCCCTGCCTGAAGTGGTTCGGACTTCGCCCCAGTTTTTTGGATTAGTGCTGTTGGGCTTGGCACTAGTTTGGGCAAAGCAATCGACCCGAACCTTAGTCTGGTCAGTTAGCTCGTTGTGCCATCATCAGGGGCGGTTAGGGCTGCCAATTGGTCTGCATGGCGGTTTGGTATTTGGGTATTACGTCGTTAATGTAGGCAACCTGGTAGCGTATTCAGGACGAGTTCCAGAATGGGTCACAGGGTTAAACGGAAACCCTTTAGCTGGTGGGACAGGATTGATTTTTCTGGGGGCGATCGCGCTCTACATGCGTCAACGCTTCCTGCAAGCGCAAACCAGCTAATTTTCCCCCTGGGAAGCTGCTTGCCCACTGGTAGAGAACCCGTTATTTCTGCTATCGTAGCCCTCATAGATTATCCTCAACCCGTGCCGACCCATGGCGAACAAGATTGCTTCCAATTCCCTTCCCCCTGCGGTTCAACGAGTCTCTAGTTCATTTCGGATGGCAGGCTGGGTCAGTTTCTGGGCGCAAATTATTTTGGCAGCAATTTCGGGAGCCGTTCTAGCTTTTGCTGGATTGAGCCGGGGCGGAGCGTCGCAAACCGGAACGCCAACCAATCCCGGCGTGGGGGGAGGCATTTTTTTTGCAGTCTGCGGTTTAGTGGCTCTCTTTATAGGTGCCTACTTTGCGTTTAGCTATACTCGCCTTGCCCGTAAGCTGAAAACCCCAGATGCTCAAGCTAGACCTAAACCCGGCGATTTAATTAGAATATTGCGCCTGGGTCTGCTAGTGAATTTGCTGGGAACACTGCTGACGCTGCTGGGCGCTCAGGCGATCGTCGGTGCCTTGCTCGTTAAATCTTTGTCACAGGTTGGCGGTATTTTCTCTGGAAATCTTTCAAAATTTGTTACGCCTTTAGATGTGTTCTTGGTTCAAGCAAACATCAATACACTCATGGCGCATTTTATAGGTGTAATTGCTACGCTTTGGCTTATTCAAGTGATGAATCGCAAAGGTTAAGAATCTTCCAGGTGCTAGTCTCTGCGCTACACGGGGCAATATAGAACAGTTCTTTGGCTTCTGCGTCCTTAGCCGTTCTCCCCTGTGTTTCTATGGAAGCTTCTTCGCATCTGCCGGCTACCCTTGATTGTGAACCTCTTGATTATGAATCTGTTCGCATTGTTGAAGCTTCGACTTGGACTAATACGATCGATACAACCCCGCCCTCACCTGCAATTCTGACTTCATCGGCCTTAAGTACGCCTACTTCCAGCACTCTCACGACTCGCAAAGGCTCCTGTTCAACTTTCCTGGCACCCCTCACTCAAGACACCTTTAAACAGGTCGTTACAGATGTTGAGAGTAAGCTTCAAGTGGTGAATCAAACGCTGTCGATGTTGGACAGCGTGTTGGACTCTCAGGGATTTGATGCCATTCTCAATGAGATGTTGCGATCGATCACTCTCAAAACTGGAGAATTGCTCAACGCCGATCGCACCACCATTTTTCTAGTTGATGAAGAGAAAGATGAACTCTGGTCAATTGTGGCTAAAGATGACAACGGCAGCCATCTGGAACTGCGGTTTCCCCTATCAGTCGGCATTGCGGGCGAAGCAGCAACCCAGCGCAAAGTCGTTAATATTCCCTACGACTTTTATGACGATCCACGATCGCAGGCAGCCCAGGAGTTCGATCGTAAAAATCATTACCGCACCTACACAATGCTGGCAATGCCCTTACTCAACGAAGCAGGCAGCTTAGTCGCAGTAGTGCAACTGATCAATAAACTCAAGCTCAACTCACATTCTAAAGCCGTCCTTGAAGACAAAATTGATCTTGCTGGGTTTACCGCTCACGATGAACAGGTTTTCTGTGACTTCGCGCCCTCAATTCGGCTGATTCTAGAATCTTCTCGCTCGTTTTACAAAGCAACGCAGCAGCAGCGAGCCGCTTCAGCCTTGATGAAAGCAACGAAGGCACTGAGCCAGAGCGGACTTGATCTAGAGGAAACTTTAGGGAAAGTCATGGATGAGGCGAAGGAATTAATGCAAGCCGATCGCAGCACACTCTGGCTATTAGACTGCGATCGCCACCAGCTTTGGACAAAGCTGCCCATCAATAATACCCTTCAAGAAATTCGTATTCCCATGGATGCCGGATTTGCTGGACAAGTTGCCACTACTGGAGAACCTGTCCTGATTCCCTTCGACCTTTATGAACATGTCAATGCCGAAACCGCCAGAGAAACCGATCAAAAAACGGGCTATCGGACTTGCAGTATGTTGTGTATGCCCGTGTTCAATGCGGCTGGCGAACTGATCGCCGTCACCCAACTCATTAACAAGCGCCGCCAAGGTGAATTTCCTCCCTACGACCCCGCCACTTACCCCGAAGCGCCGGAATGCTGGAGAGCCAGCTTTAACCGTAACGATCAGGAATTCATGAAGGCGTTTAACATTCAGGCGGGGGTAGCCCTGCAAAACGCCAAATTGTTTGCCATGGTGAAGCAACAAGAGCAAATGCAGCGAGACATTTTACGATCACTTTCCAACGGTGTAATTTCTACGGACAAAGAAGGCAAAATTATTGCTGCCAACGAAAGCGCCAAAAAGCTGTTGGGGTTAAATGCCAACGATCCTATTAAAGGAAAATCTGTAACAGATCTAATTCGCCTGGAAAAGGGTGAGTTCTATAAATGGTTTCAAACTGCGAT
Organism: Timaviella obliquedivisa GSE-PSE-MK23-08B; assembly: GCA_019358855.1. Taxonomy (NCBI): domain Bacteria; kingdom Bacillati; phylum Cyanobacteriota; class Cyanophyceae; order Oculatellales; family Oculatellaceae; genus Timaviella; species Timaviella obliquedivisa. The sequence continues at coordinate 80,497 of JAHHII010000009.1, forward strand.
CGCCGCTAAAGACGCAATTAGCCGCAACCAATATTATCCTGACCAAACCTTGCTTCCAGTTAAGGGCATAGAACAGCACAGCATTCACTTATCCATCAACACGATCGCCGATTCTAACGACGAGCAGAAAGTGTCTGGAGCGCTAGTAGTCATGGACGATATTAGCGATGCCAAACGGCTTAAAAGTACCATGTATCGCTATATGTCTCAAGAGCTAGCAGAGCAGTTGTTGAGTAGTGGACAAACGAATTTGGGGGGCGATCGCAAAGATGTAACCGTCCTATTTTCTGACATTCGTAGCTATACCACGCTGACTGAAACCATGGCAGCCGAGGATGTTGTCGCCATGCTGAACGAATATTTTGAAACCATGGTAGAGGCAGTTTTCAACTTTAAAGGAACGCTAGATAAATACATTGGCGATGCCATTATGGCGGTGTTTGGTTCACCCTTAGCACTGGATGATCATGCTTGGATGGCAGTGCAGTCCTCGATAGAAATGCGTCACCGGTTATCAATTTTTAACGCCTCTCGCACCAATAAAGAACAAATCAAAATTGGTATGGGAATTAACTCTGACAGCGTGATTAGTGGCAACATTGGCTGTAGTAAGCGCATGGAGTTTACCGCAATTGGCGATGGTGTTAACCTGGGCTCTCGTTTAGAAAGCGCCAGTAAACAGTACGGCTGCGACATTGTGCTGAGCGAATCTACTTACCGTCCTTGTGCCGATCGCGTTTGGGCAAGGGAGCTAGATTGGATTCGGGTGAAGGGGAAAAATCAGCCCGTCAGCGTCTATGAATTAGTAGGACTACAGCCAGACCCGATCGCCGATCAAAAGAAATGGGCGATCGATCTCTATCACGAAGGGCGATCGCATTATCTCAATCGCAAATTCACCAGCGCCATGACTTCGTTTGGCAGAATACTAGAAGAAATTGACAATCACGACAAACCCTCTGTCATGCATCTGCAACGCTGTCAGCATTGGCTCAGCCATCCGCCCACCGACGAACAGTGGCAAGAGGGCGTATGGACAATGACGGAGAAGTAAAGATTTTTAGAATTCTGCGCTCAAAGGAAACCGGGGAAACGGAATTACGTCTCGGATATTCTGCATCCCCGTCATAAACTGTACCAGTCGCTCAAACCCTAGCCCAAACCCTGCATGGGGCACAGTGCCATAACGCCGCAAGTCCATATACCACCATAGTTCTTCCTGTGGAATATTTCGTTCTTGCATCCGACGTTCTAACATATCTAAACGTTCTTCCCGCTGAGAACCGCCTACGATTTCGCCAATCTTAGGTGCCAGAATATCCATTGCACTCACCGTTCTTTGATCATCATTCAAGCGCATATAAAATGCTTTAATATCAGCAGGATAATCAGTGACAATGACTGGCTTCTTAAAGAGTTCTTCAGCTAGGTAACGCTCGTGTTCTGACTGCAGATCTAAACCCCAGGAAACAGGATATTCAAACGTCCGATCGCTCTTCTCCAGTAGGGCGATCGCCTCAGTATAGGTAATCCGTCCAAACTCACTACTAATAATATTCTCTGCGGTTTGCAACACCGAATCATCAATGCGTTGATTAAAAAATTCCATGTCTTCTGGGCAAGTTTCCATCACGTGTTTAAATACGTACTTTAGAAACGCCTCTGCCAGTTCCATATTGCCTTCTAACGCACAAAACGCCATCTCAGGTTCCACCATCCAAAACTCTGCTAGATGGCGAGACGTATTAGAATTTTCAGCACGGAAGGTGGGCCCAAACGTGTAGACATTGGTGAAAGACAACGCCATAATTTCTGCCTCAAGCTGACCACTGACCGTCAGGTAAGCAGGCTTGCCAAAAAAGTCTTTACCGTAGTCAACCTCTTGGCTTCCAGTTTGCGGGACTTTTTTTAAATCTAGCGTCGTGACTGCAAACAGTTCTCCTGCGCCTTCGGCATCGCTAGCAGTAATAATGGGCGTGTGTATCCACAAAAAGTCCTGCTCTTGAAAAAAGTTGTGAATGGCAGTAGCGCAGGCATTACGCACCCTAAAAACGGCTCCCAGAGAGTTAGTGCGCGATCGCAAATGCCCAATAGTCCTTAAAAACTCAAACGAATGCCGTTTCTTTTGCAGTGGATACGTCTCCGGATCAGCGCCCCCATAAACCGTAACTGAGGTAGCTCTCAGTTCCACTCGCTGCCCCTTCCCCAAAGACGGAGCCAATACCCCAGAAATCTCGACCGATGCACCTGTATTAAGCTGCCGAATGACATTGTTGTAATTTGGCAAGTCTTGATTCACTACCACCTGCAAGCCTGCCAACGAAGAGCCATCGTTTACCTCAACAAAGGAAAACTCTTTTTGCTCGCGCTTGGTGCGCACCCAAGCCTGAACCATCACAGTTTCGTCAGGTTGTCCGTTTCTAAGAAGGTCGAGAATGCGGCGGGTCATCATAGGAAGCTAGAGAAGTGACACTTACAGGTCAGTTTAACTTAAGCTTGTCATAGGAAAGCGATCGCCACTTGAACCCTAATGACCATGAGTAGGACAAGGCGGAGCAGAAATAGAGCGATCGAGCCAGCCCACCGATTGCTGAAGTCGTTCCAAAGCCTCTGGCGGTTGATCCTTGAGCAGATAGAGGAGCGCCATTGCAGTCTGTTCTGCCGCTCTAGCTTTGCGGTTCGCCTTCAGTTGATGCCAGTCAGAAGGGGCGATCGCCAACCGTTCTGCCAATGCCTGTGCCAGTTCTACCGTGCTTAGTTCTGCCACGGGCTGCGATGCATCAACCCCTTTTGGAATAAATGATGGCACCAGAGGGAAGTTTACTGAGCGATCGGGGGTAATTTTTTGGGTAAAGTCAGCCATAATCGATTATCAATTGCGCTACTGGTGATTCGCTACAGCCGCCCTGGCTGCCCGCTTCTCTACTCTACACTGCCCATCCTTAATCATCCCAATGTCACCCCAAACGTCCTCTCCTGGTTCCGACGATGCCTCTTCCCACGACCTAGAGGGAATGGATTTTGAGCAAACCCTGCAAGAATTTGAGCGATCGCTCCTGCTGCTCAAGGCTCGATATGCTCAAGTTCAATCTGACCAGCAAATTCAGCAAGACCTCAAACAAGAACTAACCCAAGTCCAGCAACACGTCTTGCAGAGTCGCTCTAAAAAAAGACAAATTGAACTCAAGCGCGAATTAAAACAACTTAAGGCGCGCCTAGAAGAAACAGAGTTGGCATTGGAAAGTCAGCTATTTTCTTGGGGCGGTTTGAGAGAAGTGTTTTGGCAAGCAGTTCGGTTTGGCGGACTGGGTGTAGTGATTGGGTGGTTGCTAAAAGGTTGGGCAGAATGATGCTCAAAATGATTAATCTCGTAGAGTATAGAAACAAGTCAGGATTTATTAGGAGTTGCCCTCTGTGCTTAACCTTCGCAAAAGCTATGTTTTAGATGAAAATCATAAGGCGATCGCCGTCCAAATTCCCATTGAAGAATTTGAACAGATTGAGGAGATCCTAGAAAATCATGGTTTGGTCAGTTTGATTTCGGAAAACGACGAGAGCGAAAGGCTCCCCAAAACTGAAGCCCTAGCTTACTACCAATCGATCAAAGAGGCTCATGTGGACAGTTGAGTATACTCGGAAATTTTTGAAGGAACTCGCAGCCTTACCTCCTGATATTCAAACCCGAGTTGAGCCTATTGTTTTTGAGACTCTTGAGTCAGCAAATCCTTTTGAATTAGGCTGCCTAGAGAAAATGAAGGGCTATCCTGATAAATACAAAATTCGTCTTGGCGACTATCGAATTGGCATTACGCTGGATAAGAGAAGTTATTTGCTCAGTACTTTCGCTCCTGCGGCTCAAACATATTAATCGTCACGGGCATATGACGAATATCAACGCCAGCAGACGAGTAGTAAGCCAGGGTATGTTTGAGGCAATTAACATCGTCTCGCTCGGTGTAGTCTTCACGGCAATGGGCACCTCGGCTTTCCTTACGGTTCAGCGCTCCAGTAAGGATCATCTCGCCCACAATCAGTAGACTTTGCAGTTCTAGCGCTTCAATCAATTCGGTGTTCCAGCTTTTAGCTTTATCATCCAGATAAATTTGCTGTGCCTGCTGCCGAATTTCTTGAAGTTTGGCTAAGCCTTCCTGCATGAGGCTTTCATTACGGAATACGCCACAATACTCTGTCATGCAGTCTTGGAACGTTTGGCGGATCTGGGCAATGCGGTATTGTCCGGGTTGGTTAATTAAGCCTTGAATTTGCTGCTGGGCTTCGGTGAGATAGCGTTGCTCGTTGATTTCGGGGAGCTTGCGGGTTTGGATGTACTGGGCGATCGCCCGTCCCGTTCTTCTGCCATACACCACGCATTCCAACAGCGAATTACTGCCCAACCGATTCGCGCCATGCACCGACACACAAGCCGCCTCGCCTGCTGCAAAGAATCCTTCCACAAATCCGTCGGCACTGCTGCGCACTCGTCCATCCGTATTGGTGGGAATGCCGCCCATGGAATAGTGAATGGTGGGGCGGACGGGCATTGGCTGGGTCACGGCATCAATGCCAACTAAGCGATGGGCTTCTTCCCAACAGAAGGGCACGCGGCTCATGATTTTTTCTTTACCCATGTGCCGTAAGTCGAGGTAAATGAAAGGACCTCCGGCGCTGCCATCTAGATTGACTCCGCGTCCGGCGCGAATTTCGCGGGTGATGGCGCGGGAAGTGATGTCACGCGGGGCAAGTTCCATGCGGCTAGGGGCGTAGGTTGCCATAAAGCGATCGCCCTCGCTGTTAATTAAATATGCGCCCTCGCCGCGCACTGCTTCGGAAATTAATACGCCGACAGGATATAACCCAGTAGGATGAAACTGGACAAACTCCATATCTTCCAGCGGCAATCCGGCGATCGCGGTCATTGCCAACCCATCGCCCGTAGAGGCATAGTCATTCGATGTCGTGTTGTAGACCCGCCCGTATCCACCCGTGGCAAACATCACCGCCTTTGCCCGCACCACTTCCACCCGCTGATCCAAAATGTGGAACATCACCAAGCCCTTTGCCTGTCCTTCTTCTAGGATCAAGCGCATGACATACCACTCGTCGTAAATCTTGACTCCATAGCGCCTGAGATTACTGACCAACTCGTGCAAAATGGCATGACCTGTTTTATCAGCAGCGTAACAGGTGCGATTGTGAGAATGCCCTCCAAAAGCTCGCTGCGCAATGCGTCCATCGGGCAACCGCGAGAACAACACGCCCATGTGCTCTAGCTCAATCACCACATCGGGGGCTTCCTGCGTCAGGATGGCGACTGCATCTTGGTCGGCAAGATAATCTGAGCCTTTCACTGTATCAAAAGCATGGGCTTCCCAAGTATCGGTCGCATCAACATTTTTTAGTGTGGCTGCCATACCGCCCTGAGCCGCAACCGAGTGGGAGCGGATGGGATGGGTTTTAGCGACGATCGCCACACTGAACTGAGGGTTACTTTTAGCAATTTCCAACGCCGCCCTCGATCCTGCCAACCCGCCACCCACAATCATTACGTCATGCTCAATCATAGTTCAGCCGCTCGTGCCTGCAAATTGCCACTCCTTTTATAGTGATGCAAATCCAAGGGAAGCAGGAAAAAATAGTGAAGTTCTTTAGAAAGAAGCGCCTATCTTCACGTCCATTTGGAGCACAGCGTCGTATATCTGATTGTTGCGCTCCATTGAGATATGGTTACTTTTTCTACAGAGCTAAAAGATACCAGTTTGCAGTTGTTCAAGGATTATCAGCAGAGCCGCTCTGTTGAAATTCGGAATCGGTTAGTGATGCTGAATTTGGGCTGCGTTCGTAAAGAGGCTTATCACTGGGCAGGTCGATCCACAGAGAGCTATGAGGATTTGGTTCAGGTCGGTTGCTTGGGCTTAATTCGGGCGATCGAGCGATTTGATTTATCCCAAGGCTACGCCCTAACGACGTTTGCCGTTCCCTATATTCAGGGAGACATTCGGCATCACTTGCGCGATCGCCAAAGCCTAGTGCGAATTCCTCGACGTTGGCAATCACTGCAATTTCAATCTAATCAAATAACTCAACAGTTCCAAATTCAGCAGCACCGCCCGCCAACAGATACTGAAGTTTCGAGGGCACTCGGTATTTCTCTAGGCGAATGGCGATCGATCAAACTAGCAAAGCAGAATCGTGTGCCCTTAAGCTTAGATCGACCGATGGAAGAAGGCGATTGTTCTCTGCAAGATTCATTATGCAACAGTTTAGAAAGTCAATGGGTACAGGAAGAACGACTCTGTTTACATCACGTTTTATCACAAATAGAAACTCAAACACGGAACGTTTTGGAGTTCGTTTTTGTACACGACTTAACTCAGCGAGAAACTGCCGAAAAGCTAGGAATCAGCATTATAACCGTGTCTCGCAGACTTAAAAAGGGCTTGCAGCTACTGAGGAACTTGATGGAGGGAATGGTGCTTTAAATGAGGTGACATTTAGCAGCAATCCAGTTTCTAGAGATTGACGTATATCCCTGCATGGGGGATACCTCATCAATGGAGATTAATTCTGCAATCGCTTTAAGGAGACCTGCTCATGGTGACTCGGCTGAGGTCTATCCTCACAAAAACAGCATTTGCCTGTGGTGTTGCGTTTATGGCTTTGGGCTTAACAACTGCCGTTAGCCCAAACAAAATTCAAGCATCGGATCACGACGATGGTGATATTGATGTTAGAAGTCGGGCGCTAAGTCTGACTGATTTATATGTGTTTCGTGAAAAAGATCAAAATCCTGCGGCAGCGGAAGATGATCTAATTCTGGTCATGAATACTAATCCGCGATCGCTCGCTAGACAACAGTATTTCTTCAGTTCCGAAGCCCGCTACGAATTCAAAATGTCCCGGACAGCCAATATTAACGGCGTGCCCACAGGCAATCCTGATATGACGCTGCGGGTCACCTTCAGTCCGCCTCAAGGTGCTAACAGACAGCAACGGATGACCCTGACCCTTCTGGAAAGAGGGAAACAGCCTATGGTGATTAACCGCACTCAGGATAATCGTCCTATTGTGACAACTTCCCTTGTTAATGCAGATACTCCGGCGATTAATCAAGTCGCCATCAAGGGGCGGAATGTCTCGGTGTTTGCAGGGCTACGGGAAGACCCGTTTTTCTTTGATGTCGAGCAATTTTTTAGGGTGCGATCGGGGCTTTTGGGGCGGGGTCCTGCGGTTGGATTTCGATCGCCTGATCAGGCGCTAGACTTCACCAAGGGCTACAACGTCAACACTATTGTCATGCGTGTTCCTCGAAAGCTATTGCAATCTGGAACCAACACAACCACATTTGACACTTGGTTGACGATTTCAGTTCAAGATCCTCGAACGAAACAGTTTATGCAAACCGAGCAAATAGCGCGACCCGGAATTAACGAAGCGCTGCTGTTCACCCAGGGCAACCTAGCTGCTTACAACCGCAGTCAGCCCAGTCGTAGCGTTCCGCCTGTGGTGGCTAGAGAAGTCACTACGGTGCTGACAGCGTTGGGTAACAGCCCTGAACGTACAACCGCATTGATCGGGGCGTTTATACCCGATGTCATGCGAATTGACACGACAGGGCCGAGTGGATTTGCCAACGCCTTGAACACTCTGGGTGCTCCGGTGCGCGGACGGATGCTTAAAGATGATGTGATTGATATTGCTCTAAGCGTTCTGACGAATGGTGCAGTAACGACTGACAACGTGTCCTATGATGGCGTGCCAGGTAATCCGGCTCAGGGTCATCAACCGTTAGCTACCTCGTTCCCTTATCTGGCTCCCGCAAACTAATCCTCTCGTTCCCAGGCTTTAGCCTGGGAACGAGGAACAAGGGATAAAGAGACAGTTTTATTATTTCATTCACTTAATCATTTTTCCTATGGAACAGACTAGTGAACCTCGCCATCTCCCCAATTCCGAGCAGCTTAAACCCGAGCAGCTTAAACCCGATCGGCAAAGATGGCTATGGATTTTACTCTTGGTAGGACTACCTTTGACAAGCGCTACCGTCTGGCTGACTCAATCTGATTTTCCGGCTCGGCTTGAACAATTTCAGCACCAGACGTTTAGCTCCTTAAAAGCACCCTATCGCTATTCCTATGATCTGTCAGATTATCGTAATCCGGCATCACTAAGGGAACGAGAAATTGGCTTTTACCAAGAAAAGATTCGTAAAAATCCTCAAGGCGGACTCGATCGCGCTTATCTAGCGTCAGCGTATTTAGGAATGGCGAAAACCACAGGTGAGGGCAGTTGGTATCTACTGGCAGAACAAACGGCAAAGGAGTCTTTGGCAAGGCTATCAATAGATAATCCTAGCGCCATTTCTACGCTAGCCAGAGTTGCTGAAGCCAGGCATGATTTTGCAGTTGCGCTCCAGCTAACGCAACAAATTACCGATGAGCGGGATGTTTTGTCAATTAAGACAACATCTAACTTGGCAACTGGCAAACTTACCGAAGCCAGTCAGGCAGCAGATCAACTCGTTGACCTCAGCTTGAATACCAGCGCCTTTTTGTTGCAAGCGCTAGTTCGTAACGCTCAAGGAAAAGAGCAGGCTCTTGAAAGTTTTAACTATGCACTGGAGGTTGAAGAAGCAGGTGAGGTCAGTACCTCCGCAAGAGTCCGAACCTTACTCGGTCGATTTTATTATGAGCGTGGACAGATGAAGATGGCGCGGGATCTTTACGAAGAGGCGCTGACCATTCTGCCAGAATACCCCCTGGCATTGATCAATCTGGCTCAGTTAGATGTTCGGCAAGGGCGTTACGATAGTGCTCTTCAGCGCTATGAGCAGATTCCTTCAGGGATACCCACAGTTTACAATCCGCTGGTTTTGAGGGGTAAGGCACGAGTCAAAGCTTTGCAGGGCGATCGCCAAGCTGCTGAAACGCTCTGGGCACAAAGCGAAACCCTGCTGCGCCAGAGCTTTATCGGCGTGGACGACTTTGGGCATCGGCGTGACCTCGCTTGGCTGCTGTTGGAACGGGGACGCGCTCAAGATGTGCCAGAAGCCGTATCACTGATGCAAACCGAACTTAAAAATCGTCGGGATGCTGAGACACTAGATATTTACGCCTGGGCATTAATGCAAGCGGGGAAAATTTCCCAGGCTCAAACAGCCATTCAGGAAGCGATCGCTTCTGGCACACGCAACCCTGGCATTCTCCATCGCGCCAGTGCTATTGAGCAAGCTTTGGGTAACTCGGTCAAAGCGAACGAATATCAGCAACAGGTGATCAAGAGCGATCCGCAATTTGATGAGCAGGCACGTCAGGCGATCGGGTTAAATGCAGGACTGGGAGGATAAACATGATGCAGCACAAAAGGGATTTTCGGTTCTTCCATCCAAGAAGAGCAAAACGGTGGACAGGATGGCTAATGGGAACTCTATCTTGTTTAGGTGCAATTGTGATCTGGCTATTAACCGCAACACCCAGCCAAGCCCATTGGTCAGATATGTCGGCGGCAGAGGTAACGGTTAAAGATGCATCTGTGGAAATGATGCTGACCTTTCCAACGGGGCTAGTACCCTTTGCAGATGGCGATCGCAATCAACAGCTTTCAGTCGATGAAATTAATTCCCATAACGCTGATTTAAGACAGTTTTTTGATCAACAAATTCATCTGACAAATACCGAAAATACTAACGGTCAACTATCTGTTAGCCCCCTAGCTGCTGGAACGTTGCCAACCAACGTGCAAGTAGCTCCTAGTACACACTCTACAGTGCAACTGAGCTATGCCTGGTCTAAACCCATTGAGGGGGTAACCCTCAATTATGGACTGTTCCTTCCCGGCATTCAAACTGCTCATTGTCTTGCTACTATTTTGCAAGCAGGGCAGCTTAAAACTTTCATGTTTACGCCCAACAATCAAACATTTTCGCTAACGCCGGGTGGTGCTTTTAGCGGAGAAGTGGTGTTGGCGATCGCAGGTGCTTTTCTATGGGGCGCGATGCATTCCCTCACCCCAGGACATGGCAAAACACTGGTGGGAGCTTATCTCATGGGCGAACGGGCGACTCCCAAGCACGCACTCATTTTGGCAATGACCACGACAATTACCCATACGTTAGGAGTATTTGCGCTGGGGTTAGTGGCGCTATTTGCCGCTAAATATATTTTGCCTGAGCAGCTTTATCCATGGTTCAGTTTAACTTCTGGGGTAATGGTAGTGGCGATCGGGCTAAGTCTTTTCCGAAATCGCATGGCTCCTTCTAATCATTCTCACGTTCATGCTGATGATCACGCTCATGATCACACTCACGATCATAACTACCACCATCACGATCACCACCATCACGATCACCATCATCACGATCATTCCCATCACCACCCTGATCACAACCCTCACATCGACAAAGGAGTCAGTATCTCATCTCTCTTGGCTTTGGGAATTTCAGGAGGACTTTTGCCTTGTCCGGCTGCGCTGGTACTATTGTTGGGAGCGATCGCCGTTAATAAAACTGCATTAGGATTAATTCTAGTGATCTGCTTTAGCCTGGGTTTGTCAGCAGTCCTGACCGGATTAGGATTGTTGTTAGTCTATGCCAAAAGCTGGTTTAAGCGGGTGCCATCTTCAACCCGCTTTATCAAAATTTCGCCTCGTTTTGTTAAAGCCCTACCCGCCTTAAGCGCGATCGGCATTACATTAATTGGAACAGGAATATCAACTCAAGCATTCATGCAAGTTTTAGGAATCAATGGAGGTTAATATGCTGAAATGTTTAGGATCTGTTTTGTGCCTTTCCGGGCTGTTCGCTGGATCTGCCAGTAGCCAATCGCTCTCTCAAGAAGCCGCTCAGTATTCATCTGAGCCAATCGATTTAGTTTGTTATATGGAAACTGCAAGTGGGCAAGTTATTAATTTGACAAGCGTCTGTGGGGCAAGTCGAGTCATTACTCCCAGCGCTCCAGCCGCACCAAGCGTTCCAGCCGCACCACTGCCTGCGTCTCGCGGCAGAGCGTCCTCTGTCCTTAGCCCAGAGACAAATTTAGGGGGACTTGATGTGGGCGGACAGGACGGCTCACCGCTCTGCTTTGGAGTAGATGCTCAGGGTCGGGCTTGTCCATTCTCGCCAGTTACTACACAGGAATAGAATTTATGGTTCAGCAAATTGATCCGCCCTCAAATTTATCAATTTGGCAACAGCTTCGACAACAGCAAACAACCTGTGGACAAGCCCTAAAATCTTTGGTAGATGAACAGGGAAAGGTACAGATTGAATTACTGGATTGGGAATTAAATAACCGTTTTTGGCGATACTTTCCAGACAAAGAGCAATTACCGCCCCTAATTCCCTTATTGCTGTGGCAAAACTGTTTTTATTTGGGTAGCCCTGGAATCATTTCTGATGAAACGTTGCAGCAATTGCGCGATCGCCTCAACAATACGATTAAAATTATTCCTGTCACCGAAAAAAGCTATCGCTACTGGTATCGTCTGCAAATTTTAGAAACCGATCGCATTAGCGGCAATTCCTTCAACCCGCTCACTGGGCAAGCCGAGCACGACGAAGATATTGTCGAAATGGCAGAGCTTCATCTGTCCCAAGCCGATAACCAGGTAGAGCGAATTCGCGCCCTCATTTCTAGCGCCCTACGTAACCGTGCCAGCGATATTCACCTTGCCCCCGCTCCCGATGGACTACGAATTCGATTTCGGATTGATGGCATTTTGCGGCATATCACCACGCTGCCGCCTGCCATTAGCCGTAAAGTGATCGTGTCGCTTAAGGTCATGAGCGACATGGATATTGCCGAAAGTCGTCGTCCTCAAGATGGCAGAGTCAGCGAAAAGTATATGCACGATCAGCAAGAGCAAGGCTTAGACCTGCGGGTGAGTGTGCTGCCCTGCATGAGCGGCAAGAAGCGGGAACCGGGTGAAAAAGCCGTGGTGCGGCTACTGCGACAAAAGAACTCATTTAGCACGATCGAAGAATTGGGCTTTGTCGATCGCACTCGTAAAATTTATGAGGGTTGGTTACGTGAACCGCAGGGCATGATCATTTTTACGGGGCCGACTGGCTCAGGAAAAACCAGCACGTTGTACACCAGCTTGCAGGCGATCGCCACCGAATCGGTCAACATTGTCACCGTCGAGGATCCGGTTGAGTACGTCCTGTCTGGCATTACTCAAACCCAAGTTCATGAACCTGCTGGCATGACCTTTGCTGCGGGTCTACGGGCAATTTTGCGGCAAGATCCTGACATTATTATGGTTGGTGAAATCCGCGATCACGAAACGGCAGAAACAGCAGTCCGTGCAGCATTAACAGGACACTTGGTGCTAACCACACTCCATACCAATGATGCGATCGGCGCAATTCCTCGTCTGAAGGATATTGGGCCCGACCCCGGCTTGATTAGCGATGCAGTTCTGGGAATTGTGGCACAGCGGTTAGTGCGAAAAGTTTGCTCACACTGTGCAGAGCCGTATCAACCAACGCAAGCGGACTGTGATCTGTTAGGGCTGAAACTAGCAGAAACCGAGGCGCATAGCTGGCGACAAGGAAAGGGCTGCACCTATTGCTTTAACTCCGGCTATCTAGGGCGAGAAGCGGTCATTGAGCTATTAAATATTGATGACACCATGCGTTCAATTATCTACGACGGAACCGTAATTGATCTGCGTCAATATTTGCGGAAAATTCAGTTCGATTCATTTTTGGTTGCAGCGATCGAAAAAGTACAAAGTGGCATCACCACTGTGGAAGAAGTTCGGCGAGTCTTGCCCCATAGCGCCCTCTGTTGGAAACGGGATAAGATCGATGAGTGAAGCGATCGCTCAAAAGCAAAAACCCCGCCAGGGAACAACAGGCAGTTAGCCAAGCGTCATAAATTTAAGTAATTTAGACAGAGGGACAGTTCTGGGATTGTTCTCAACCAATTTTAGAACTGAACAGGAAGAATCGGCAAAATCGCTAAAGTTTAGGGACGATTTTGAGACGACTGTGAGGGCAGATATAAAACCGTCCTATGGTCAATGCTTCTCCAGGCTCGCCGTAGCACAATCATAGTGTGAGGTACATGCTTATTCGTTACCTTTATCGATGTGGGATAAGCCCCAGTGCAATGCTGCTGTTATTAACGCTGGCATGATCCAGGGCTAAAGCAGTCATTCTCTAATCCCCCTACAAACCTTTGTAACAACTCAGGGAACAACCTAGCCATGCCAGCGTCATTCAATACCAGCAATGGAGTCCCTCATAGTCCAGTTTTGTCCATGAGTAGTCAATCTCTTCCAACATCTTGGTCAGCCGTTGAAGCGATCGCCGCCCCCCCGGCTGCGATACCCGTCAACCAACTCTCTAACTACGATTTGATTTTGCAATGTCAGGTTGGGTTACGTCCTAACAAAAACATCTTTGCCGAGCTAATCCGGCGCTACCATCCCCATATCGAGAAGGTGCTTTATCACCTTGCCCCCGATTGGACTGATCGCGCAGACTTAGCACAAGAAGTTTGGATTCGCGTCTATCGTAATATCACCCGTTTGCAGGAACCCGAAAAGTTTCGCGGATGGCTGAGCCGCATTGCCACTAACTTGTTTTACGACGAGTTACGCAAACGTAAGCGAGTCGCGCCTCCTCTTTCCTTAGATGCACCCCTGACCTTAGAAGACGGCGAAATGGGTTGGGATATTGCTTCTGATGATGCAGGTCCCGCAGAAGAACTGGCGACTCAGGAATTCTACGAGCAGTTGAGATCTGCGATCGCTGACCTCCCCGAAGCCTTCCGCACTACCATTGTATTGCGCGAAATTGAAGGGCTGGCTTACGAAGAAATTGCCGAAATTACTGGCGTTTCCTTAGGAACCGTTAAGTCTCGCATTGCTCGCGCCCGTCTGCGCCTACAGCAGCAACTCCAAGGCTATCTAGAGGATTAATTCTTAGCCAACTGTGTTGTCATAGACCGTGATAGACAATTCAATTTGCTATGATTCAGATCCATATAGATTTGAACCAGGCTTCGCATCAATTGGTGTTACCTCACATAAAGTAGCCATCCCCGATTCAGAACACAGAGAATCTGAAAAATGACCTCCAACTTTGACCAGTACGAACCTAAACAGCATTCTTCCCATGGTGGGCAAGACGGTAATGAAACCTTCTCAGAGATACCCAATTCTTTGAAGTGCACTCCCGAAGGGCTACCCGCTAGGGATCGCTTTGAAATGTTGAGTGCCTACTTAGATGGCGAAGTTACCGCCCCTGAACGCCGTCAAGTGGAGGAGTGGCTCAAAACTGACTCCAAAATGCAGGGGCTTTACGCCCGCATGTTGAAAATGCAGCAAGGTGTCCGTCGGCTACCCACTCCAGTACCTGCCCAAACGGTTGAGCAAACGGTTCAACAAGTGGTTTCTCGGATTGAGCGCAAGCCCAAGCGAGTAGCTTTTTTGAGCGGTGGTATCGCGATCGCGGCTATATTTGTGGGAGCCGTTGTTAGCAACCTTCCCCGTGGCGAATTTGCCCCGCAGCTTGCAACTTCCCCTTACAGTCAGCAGGTGATCCCTAGCGACGGCTTAATGATTGCCCTCGATCGTCCTATTATTGATATTCCCAAAGCCACCATTTCAACTCCCAATTCACCTCGACCTTTCGAGTAACTCAGTAGACGAGTTAGCTGTTCTCGATTGGGACACGTCTCCGCTCATTCGTGCCCCGTCCAACGACCCTCTGGCAGCAAGAAACCCAGACGTTTAGCCCTCTCAGGCTCCATCAGATACACCCACGCATTGCCGAGGGGCTGATGAGCCAGGCTAAACGTCTGAATTTTTTGGCGGTAGTATTCATTTTCCTCAAAGGAGCGATCGGGGCAATAGTCTTCTAGTTCGTCGAGTGCTGCCAAGATTTGTGGCTCATGGAAGGAGAGCAGGAACCCATAAACGAGTGAATTGCCGGAAGTCATAGCGGGATAGCCCATGGGCAAGGCGTAAAGGGTTCCGTGGGCGATCGCTTCCTGGATTTCTAGGGCTTTTTGTTCTAGAGCTTTCTGACAGTAGCGATCGAAGTTTGCTTCTCCAGGCTTTAGAGTTCCATAGACAAATATATTTATCAAAGCTTACCTTCGTGAGATTCTAGGCTTTATCTTTGTATTGACCTGCTCTCTCTGCGGCTCTGTGCCGAGGTTTTGTGCTGGCGATCGCTGCAACCTTTTCCCACTCTGCCTGTTCCAACACCGCATCAAGAACATCAGACAGGTTACAGTGCTGTTCGTACGCAAGCTGCCTCAACATTTCATGATGTTCAGGTTGAATATAAACAGGCTTCCTTTGAGTTTGTGCCATATACGTTGTATATCTAGTTTGCTTCTCATCATAATTCAAAGATCTAATTAGCTCTATTGACAATTAGCTAATTAGCCAATTAAGCTTTTAGGATACTAAAATAAAAGTACTGTCAGAGTCAGTAATTTAAGGGCTGGAGTAAAATTTCTCTCACGCTTCTAAAATGAGCATTGCTCCTAAGACAATCTGTCTCGATAATCGCTTCTTTCATCCTGCTACCGATTTTCTTCTATGAACCGAAATATTGTTTCCCTATTTTCAGGTTGCGGTGGACTCGATTTAGGGTTCCTGAAAGCAGATTTTCATCTCACCTGGGCTAATGAATATGACAAAGATATTTGGGCGACCTATGAAGCCAATCATCTCGACACCTTTTTAGACAGAAGAGACATTCGGAAAATCAAGTCAGGGGAAATTCCTGATTGTGTTGGCATTATTGGCGGACCTCCTTGCCAAAGCTGGAGCGAAGCAGGTTCTCAGCGAGGGATCGAGGATGATCGGGGCAGATTATTTTTAGAGTATGTTCGGATTTTGAAAGATAAACAGCCTCGCTTTTTCCTGGCTGAAAATGTGTCTGGAATGCTGCATGAAAAACATAGTCGAGCTATTCAAAATATTGTCTCGGCGTTTGAGGAAGCGGGTTACACAGTTTCCTTTAAATTGCTCAATGCCATGAACCACAACGTCCCACAAGAACGAAAACGGGTGATCTTCATTGGCTACCATGTTGATCTCAAGAAACAATTTAATTTTGACTGGGTTGATGTCTCCACATCAATTCTCACGCTTGAAGATGCTATCTGGGATTTGCGGAATACGGCGATACCCGCCCTCGCAACCAATAAGACCAACGCCAAAGCCTGTCTATTGCCTAATCATGAATACATGATTGGAGGCTTTTCGAGCATTTATATGTCACGAAATCGAGTGCGATCGTGGGATGAACCTTCGTTCACTATTCAGGCAGGAGGCAGACACGCACCACTACACCCTCAAGCAAACAAGATGCTATTTACTGAGAAAGATAAGTTTGTTTTTGATGAAAATTCACCTTTTCCCTATAGAAGGCTCTCTGTTAGAGAATGTGCAAGGATACAAACTTTTCCTGACGATTTTATTTTTCACTATAAAGATCTTAGTGCAGCTTATAAGATGATTGGAAATGCTGTCCCTGTGAATTTAGGCTATGCGCTAGCTGATGCGATTTATCAGGATTTGTTCGTAGAGCATCAAGGCGATCGCAAACCTACAAAAACCCAAAAGCAACTGAGTCTTCAGATCATTTAATCCAAAAGCAACTGAGTCTTCAGATCACTTAATTAAATATTATTTTTTCTTTTCGATCATTAAGAAATATACTGTTTTTCGATCAGATTCAGGAAAATCGTCTCTCCATATTTTTTGAGTGATCTTATGAGGGAGGGGCACTCCAGCTACATTGTCAAAAACCCAGGGTGCATTATCCAGATTTCTAGATATCCCTAAGGCTCTGCTGTGTTCAGAATTGCTTTCTTGACCGATCCATTGCCTTCTAATAGATATTTCAAGCTTTTGTTTATATCGCTCAAAATATTCATCAAATGAGTAGAGTGTTAGATCGTCTTGATGTTTAATTGGTTGGGATGCCTCTAAGATAAACTCTGCTGGATGCTTTGACGAGCCGAGATTAGGGCTAGCCTCCAACATTAAAAACTGCATTAGCGTTTTGAAATCTTGCTCTACAAAAAATTTTTGCCAGGGTTGATTTCTCCTGAGAAGTAACCCTTGATGAAACTTGTGGACTTCTTCATCCATAGTGGTAATGATTGTTTCGGGATAAGACAGGCTCAAATTTGTATATAAAGTAAATAAATTCTTTCTTTGCAAACGGTTAAATGAAAAACTTCCTCCCATTTGCTTAATGGAAACACCCTGACCATTGAGATAAATATCTGCTTTCTTGTCTGAGTGGGAAGTGGAGATCTGAGAGAAATCTTCTAGACACTGAATCGGCACATAGCGATCGCTACTCGAAATAGGAGCCGCGACTTCCACAACATGACCAATGTGACTCAAATAAATTTTGCCAATATTCGAGAATAGAAATTTGCAAACTTCTATTTCATTACCTGCCATATCTTCTCTCCTTCTACTAGCCCAGGCTTGAGTAAGAGTAATCCTAGCTCAGGGGTGTAGAAGAGCTTTATTTCCGATCGCGCAAGTCGCCATTTTTGAGCAAGCAATTTGCTTCAAGAACAATTAATTGCGGTGTTTTTAGCACACGGCACTTCCGAGTTAGTTTTGATAGGGCTGAGACTTTTCCATTTTCTAATCCAGCCAGCGCTTCTGTGAAGGCAGGTTGAAAGCTCCTGAG
The DNA here is from genome assembly GCA_019358855.1 of Timaviella obliquedivisa GSE-PSE-MK23-08B. NCBI lineage: Bacteria > Bacillati > Cyanobacteriota > Cyanophyceae > Oculatellales > Oculatellaceae > Timaviella > Timaviella obliquedivisa. The sequence continues at coordinate 98,174 of JAHHII010000009.1, forward strand.
CCAGCTTTTTGGCTCGGCAGTCAGATACTCGGGCTTAAATGTGTTTCGGTGGAGTACCCAAAAATCGAGGCCATATTTTTGAATAAACTGCTGGATTTTGCCCAAATCGTCGCTGTATTGTGCCTCGATTAAATCAATGGTGCGCTGGCGAATTGGGTTGTAGTAGCCCAGATGGAAGGGCAGGGCATATTCTCTGCCGACAAGGATCGATCGCCCTGCAAACGTTGGAATATTACTCGCCTCATCTGCTAGGGTTGCAATCAAAATATCTTTAGGTTGCTGCTGAAAAAACTCATACAGTGCAGTTTCGCCAGACACAATGTAGCCCGCTCTAGGAAAGTGCCGAAAGAACGCAGGATAGAACACTACTGCAATAGATATTCCAGCCACTAATGAGAGGACTGCAAATCTTTTGAAAGGACGATCGCCCATTTGTTCACAGGCACGTAACGTCATATCGAGAACGAGGATGAGGGTGATACCAGCGGCAAGGGCGATCGCAATTCTCCAGGTATGTCCGGTGTAGCGCGTCGGAAAAAATAATTTGAGAATAACGGCATGGGCGGCAATATACAAACCAAAAGCCACCGCAGCCATTTGGGGCAGAATTTTAATATCCGGACTTACCCGCGCCGCTAGCGGAAATCGAGTCGGCTTTTTCAGCAGCAGCGGCAATAGAAAACCTGTCCACACCAAGGGCGGCACAAACCGAGGCAGAATGCCGCTATTGGAACCAATTAGCCAAAACTTCCAAGGATTAGGATCATAAAATGGATGCCTACCGCCTGGATAGAGTTCAGGCATGGTACGGGCTTGGGCAGCAGTGACAGTGGGGGTAAATTCCGAAGAGGTAATCATGTAGGGCAGCATGGCAAGAAATCCTAGCCCAGTGATGATGGCAAATGTGAAAAGCGCGCTGCTTCGCAGATACCGCAAGGGTCGCCGCGTCAAGCTGGGCAGCCAACCTTTCCAGCGGGCGAGGCGAACGAAGAGAATGCCCAAGGAAATGAACAGGAGGGGTGGGTAGAAGAGGGCTTGCAGGATAATGACGAGAGTGAGCGATCGCCAAGAGCCGCGCAGCAAGTAATGCAAAAACGCCAGTAATAGAGGCGTAGCAAAAGAGCGAGGAGCCGCCGCCGCCAAATCTTCCCGCAGCCATAGCCCTTGATTGAGCAACTGCATCGCCACAAACCCAGCCGCCGGAATTGGGAAAAGCTGGAGACTGACTTTGAATCCATAAACTGTTAGCGCTAAGGCTAAGGCGATCGGCAAAAGTTTGCTGAAGGTCAGTGGCTCTATTCCCAATTGCGCCATCAGTTGATAGACAGTCGCATATCCCAATGGCGTAATAGATTTGAAATAGTCTGCGATTAAATCATTGGGAAACAAAGCTGGATCAACAAACTGCTGCATCCAAAACACGTACTCACGCGCGTCATCCTGCACCACATAGTCCGATTGAAAGGCTTGCCGCATTCCTAAAATGGCGTAATAAGCAGCGAAGGTAAGACTTAAGCCTAGCCAAAATCGTTCCAGTGCTTTGTTACTAGAAGTGGTGAAAAGTTGACGCAAACGGGGGAAGAGCATGGGCGATCGCAATAGTGCCTTTCCAGTTTATCGGGTGAGGGATTCATCAAAAATATTCATTATGAAACAACTGTCGCAGCCTATTTGCCCTAGCAATCATTGAGCTTACTTCTTACCCCCAACCGAAAACCTTCTGAGAACTGTTGAAGCTAAACGCTTAGAATGGTTTATGACCAATCTCGTCAGCAAGTTAATGAGGAGCGTTTTCCGTGGAGTCCCGTTACAATCCGGCAGAAATTGAGGAAAAGTGGCAACAATTTTGGGCAGAGCAAGGGATGGACAAAACTCCCGAAGCGATCGACAAGCCTAAGTTCTACGCGCTGTCCATGTTTCCCTACCCGTCCGGCAATCTGCACATGGGACATGTCCGGAACTATACTATTACAGACGTAATTGCCCGCACCCGCCGAATGCAGGGCTATCGGGTATTGCACCCAATGGGCTGGGATGCCTTTGGCTTACCCGCCGAAAATGCTGCCATTAAGCAAAACAGTCATCCAGCACAGTGGACTTACCAAAACATTGCTCAGATGAAAACCGAGCTAAAGCGGCTGGGTTTGTCCTACGACTGGGATCGGGAGGTGGCGACTTGCTCTCCTGATTACTATCGCTGGACACAGTGGATTTTCTTGGAATTCTTCAAATCGGGTTTGGCGTACCAAAAAGAGGCAGCGGTTAATTGGGATCCGGTTGATCAAACTGTGCTGGCTAATGAACAGGTCGATAGCGCAGGACGAGCCTGGCGATCGGGCGCTTTGGTCGAAAAGCGTTTACTTCGCCAGTGGTTTCTCAAAATCACTGATTACGCCGAGCAGTTGCTCAAAGACTTGGATCAATTGGATGGATGGCCCGATCGGGTGAAGGTCATGCAAGAAAATTGGATTGGCAAATCTACTGGGGCACAGGTCGTCTTTACAACCGAGGCGGGGGATGAGTTGCCCATTTTCACCACTCGCCCCGATACGCTTTGGGGGGCAACGTTTATGGTGCTGTCGCCTGAGCATCCCTTGGTGGAAAAGCTAACTACGGATGAACAGGCTACTGCCATCCAAGCTTACAAAACCGCAACTGCGGCAGAAACCGACATTGAACGCACGGCTGAGAACCGCGAAAAAACAGGGGTTTGGACGGGCAGTTATGCGATCAATCCGGTTAACAACGAGAGGATTCCTATTTGGATTGCCGACTACGTGTTGATGGGCTATGGCACCGGAGCCATTATGGCAGTCCCCGCTCATGACCAGCGCGATTTTGAGTTCGCCAGAAAGTTTAACCTCCCCATTCGAGCAGTGGTGCAGCCCGCTGACCAAGCGCTAGACGGCGCAACTATGACTGAAGCCTATCCAGGTGACGGTATGATGGTTAATTCAGCGGCACTGGATGGCGTTGCAGCCGGTAAGGCAGCGGGTCAAAGTGTTGAAGTGGCGATCGCTTGGCTAGAAGCCCAAGGCAAAGGCAAAGGCACCTCAACTTATCGGTTGCGGGACTGGCTGATTTCTCGGCAGCGCTATTGGGGCGTGCCAATTCCAGTCGTCCATTGTCCCAATTGCGGCATTGTGGCAGTTCCTGAAGCAGAGTTGCCGATTGTTTTACCCGAAGAAGTTGATTTTTCTGGGAAAGGGGCTTCCCCCTTGGCTCAGCTAGAGTCTTGGGTTAACGTGTCTTGCCCTACCTGTGGCACTCCGGCAAAGCGGGAAACCGATACGATGGATACCTTTATTGACTCGTCCTGGTATTTCCTACGCTACCCCGATGCTAGGAACGCGCAACAGTTGGGCAATCCGGCAGTGGTGAATGATTGGATGCCTGTGGATCAATATGTTGGTGGCATTGAACACGCCATTTTACACTTGCTGTATTCGCGGTTTTTTACCAAGTTCCTGCGCGATCGCGGCTTCCTCAATTTCGATGAACCCTTCCAGCGTCTGCTAACTCAAGGCATGGTTCAAGGCTGGACTTATATGAATCCCAACAAAAGCGGCAACGCCCAATGGATTCCTTCCGCCTTGGTTGACCCTAAAGACCCTAAAGATCCTGAAACGGGGGAGCCATTAGTCGGGTCTTTCAAAACCATGTCTAAATCCAAATACAACGGCGTTTCACCCGATGATGTGATCAACAAATATGGCGCAGACACCGCCCGGATGTTTATTCTCTTCAAAGCGCCGCCCGAAAAAGATCTAGAGTGGGATGAAGCCGATGTAGAAGGGCAATCGCGGTTCCTTAACCGAGTTTGGCGGTTGGTCGCAGATTTTTCTGAACGAGGAGCAAGTACGAAGAAGGCGATCGCAGACCTCACCAAGCCTGAGAAAGAACTGCGTTACGCCATCCATAACGCGATTCAACAAATCACCGAAGACTTAGCAAATGACTATCAGTTCAACACCGCTGTTTCCGAGTTAATGAAACTCAGCAATGCCCTGACCGATGCTCCTTGCAAAGACTCTCCTGTTTACACCGAAGGCATTCAAACCTTACTCAAACTCCTTGCCCCCTTTGCTCCTCATATGGCAGAAGAACTTTGGCAGAGTTTAGGATATGCTGATTCAGTCCATCATCAACCTTGGTGCATCTTTGATCCCGCTGCATTAGTCGTAGATGAGATTTCGCTAGTGATCCAGGTTATGGGCAAAACACGGGGAACCATCCAGGTACCTGCCCAAGCCGACAAAGAAGCCTTAGAACAATATGCCCGCGACTCTGAACTCGCTCAGCGTCATCTTGCTGAAAAAGAGATTAAAAAAGTGATTGTTGTACCTGGAAAACTGGTGAACTTTGTGCTCGGATAACACCAGGAAACATTGGCATGAAACCGCGAAATACCAATTATTTATGGGTTAAGGCTGTGTTATCAACTGCGATCGCTTCAGCCCTGACCGCTTGTACCTTGCCCTTTTTCGAGAGCCTTAATCCACCTAGCTCCCCGACTCAAAGCCCCAGTGCATCTCTGCTGCCATCTGGTGCAGCCAGTGCCGCGAACCCAGGTTCAGAACCATTCCAGCCTGAAAGTCGAGTCATTCCTTTGAGCATTGAAGGACAGCCAGTAGAAGTTCAACTCAAGCTATTTGACCTAGCCGCTCTACCATTTACAACCTATGTGCCAGAAAAAGACTTTCAGAGCAATGTTAGTAAATTGGAGGGTGAATTGAAGGGTGGCTCAGTTGAAGGACAGGGCATTCAGTTTTACTACAGTCCTACGGGCAGGAAGGATGAGAATGCTTACGTCCAAATGTTTCTACCGAGTTCACTGAATAGCGTTGAAGACATTCGACAGTTAATTCTGGGAGATAAAGGTATCATGGCAAACAACCAGTGGGAGCTAGTCGATCGCACGGATGTCATCAGCTACTCGTGGGCAAAAGAGAAGCTCACTTATCAGCAGCCATCTCAAGGCACTGCCGCAGAAATGGCGATCGGCGCAATCTATATTGGGGAAGATAAAGGCAAGGCGTTCTACGTTCTAACCCACTATCCGGCAGAATATGCAGATGGCTTTGAGCCGCGATCGGCGGTGATTTTAGAGAATTTGCAGTTTAGAGAGTAGAGAAGGTTCACATGGTGTTCATCCCCATTCTGTTTGCTCAAACCCAGCCTGCTTTAGTCAATTCTATGAAGATTACTCCAGTCGCGGCTTTAGAACGTCTCTTTACCTCTCCGTCACCAAAAGCTGAATGGTTCGCAGACTCCTTCCTCAGTCAGGTGCCGTTGACTCAAGTCGAGCAGATTGTTACAGAGTTTCAGACCTTGCTGGGGGCTTATAAGTCGGTTCAACCTGACAATGAGGGGTATTTAGTTCAGTTTGATAAGGGAAAGTTATTAGCTCAAGTCTCGCTTAACGAGGCAGGGCAAATTACTGGACTGTTATTGCAGCCTCGTTCAGATGCGATCGCCCCAACTGAAGCCATTAAACAACTCCAAGCCCTCCCCGGTCAAACCAATCTGCTGATCGTCGAAGGCGATACCGAACTCGCCGCCCATAATGCCGATCAACCCCTTGCCGTAGGTTCCGCCTTCAAACTTGCCGTCCTCGCTGCCTTACGGGAACAGATCGAGAGAGGCGATCGCTCTTGGCGTGACGTTGTAGAACTCCGACCTGAAGACAAAAGCCTACCGAGCGGCATTCTACAAACCTGGTTCGATGGTGCGCTTCTGACGGTGCAAACTTTAGCAACGCTCATGATTTCTCAAAGCGATAATACTGCCACTGATACCTTAATTCATTCACTGGGAAGAGAGGCGATCTCTTCGAGTTACCCGCAAGGGGTCGCTCCTTTCGCTGCCCGTAACCGTCCCTTCCTAACCACACGAGAATTCTTCGCCCTTAAAAATCCTGATAATGAGGCGTTGCTCAAGCGCTATCAAACGGGCAACATTCAGCAAAAAAACCAAGTTTTAACTGAACTTGCGTCCGCGCCCCTCCCAGATGCCAGCGTATTTGAAGGTCAGCCCATTCTCCTAGACGTAGAGTGGTTTTTCTCTCCCCGCGAACTCTGTGAGTTAATGCAAAAGGTTGCAGACTTGCCACTCATGAGCGTCAATCCAGGAGGTGGCTTAGTGAATCCTGCTCACTGGCAGCGCGTTTCCTTTAAAGGCGGCTCTGAACCTGGGGTGATCAATCTCACCACCTCGTTAGTTTCTCTCAGTGGAAAAACTTACTGCGTTTCTGCAACTTGGAATAACCCAGATGCAGTTCTAGACGAAACCAGTTTCCTGACTCTTTACAGCGGCATCCTTGAAGGATTGCGCGCCCAGTAACCCGTAATAAAGAGGTAAGCAAGTTACAAGAGATTATCCTTTCATTGCTTCTAATAATGCTGTTAATGCTTTATCTTCGTGGGAATTCACCTGCCGATCTAACAGCGCAATGCCAACCGCTTTGGAAAGAGCGATCGCCGCCACATCTGGGTCTAATCCCTCTATCAAAATCTCCAACGACTGCGGTACTTTTAATGCTGCCCTAATTCCCAGCAGCATTCCTTCCTCAAATCCTAGCCTTTGCAACTGCGGAGCCAGCCCCTCCCAATTCGCATCCGGTTCTCCCGCCTGAATCATGTACGCTAACAGTCGTTGAAGCTTGCGCTCTTGCTGTTCAGTCATCATCGAAGCTGAAGATGGGGCGACCCCTTGCGGATCACTCGAAGCGATCGCCTTTCCCTGATCTAAATTTGTCAAAATCTTCTGCCAGTCCTGTGCCTCACAAGCGATCGGCTTCCCCACCGTCAAACAAACCTGAATCTGATTCGTTGCCGTGTCCAAATGCGTCACATGCGCCTGAACGCCCAAGAAGCCAAGCCACTGGGCGATCGTCGTCATCAGCGTTGAACGAGTCGCCTGACTGTTAGCAAGTAGACGAATTTGAGTACGAACCATTGGACTCACAAGTTGCGACAACATAGAGGCATCGTGGGGGTGTAAGAGTAAGTTCAATCTACACATTAGGATAGCGAAAGCCTGGATTCTGGCAATTGTGCTACCAGAATAGATTGCTGATTTTCCCAGGTGAGTTTGGCAAAGCATTCTGGGAACAATCAACCTAACTGTAATCAAACACTTGCCTCAGCTATGACTAATTCCTCGTCTCAGCGGCGTGCCCTGGTCGTACAACACAACTTTTCGCCGTTCAATAACAAGCTGATCCAATCTGGCTATGCCAGCAAGGAACAGATGCAACAAGCCTTGGTCGATAGCCGCAAAACAGGAAGACCCCTGACTGACGTACTAGCAATGATTACAGGGCAACAACTGCCCCCCGATCTGCTGCGCCAATACAAAAAGCAACAGCTCTTTGAACTCAAAATTCTCTACGGCGTTGAATCCCTCGACCCCGAAATTAGCCAGATTAGCTCCAATCAACTGACCCAGTTGATCGATGGGCTCATCCCCGTAGATGTATGTCGTCGCTACCGCCTCATTCCTCTCTCCCGCAACGACGACGAGCCGCCCTCTGTGCTGGTGGCAATGGTTAACCCCGACGACCTTGCAGCCCAAGACGACCTCAACCGCATCCTTCGCCCTCAAGGGTTGAGCTTACAGCGCATGGTCATCACTGCAGAAGACTATCAGCGCCTAATTTCTCAGTTTTTAGATGAACGAGACGAGAAACAAAGAGAAATCGAGTTTCATGCCAAGGTCGATGTCAAGTCAGATCTCGAAAGCCTCGACTACATGGATCTGGAAGAACCTGCTGACGATGCAGAATCCAACCTCGATGCCGCTCTTGCTGATGCCGATGCTGCCCCTGTCATTGCCCTTGCCAACAAGATTCTAGTCAAAGCTCTCCAAGAAGGCGTTTCAGATATTCACATTGAACCTCAAGAAGAATACCTGCGCATCCGCTTCCGCAAAGATGGCGTTCTCCGCGAGGCATTCGACCCACTGCCTAAGAAAATCATCCAGGCAGTGACTGCCCGCTTCAAAATCATTTCTAATCTGGATATTGCCGAACGTCGGATGCCCCAAGACGGTCGGATTCGGCGGATCTTTGACGGACGAAAGGTGGACTTCCGAGTCAACACACTACCCAGTCGCTACGGCGAAAAAGTTGTACTCCGAATTCTCGACAACTCTACCACCCAACTTGGACTCGACAAGCTCATTACCGATATGGACACGCTCCACATCGTTCAAGAAATGGTGTCTCGTCCGTTTGGTCTTATTCTGGTCACAGGACCTACCGGATCGGGCAAAACCACCACGCTTTACTCGGCGCTTGCAGAACGCAACGACCCTGGTGTTAACATCAGCACTGCCGAAGATCCGATCGAGTATTCCTTGCCCGGTTTAACCCAAGTCCAGGTCATTCGAGAAAAAGGCATGGATTTTGCTTCCATTCTGCGGGCGTTCTTGCGGCAAGATCCAGACGTGATTCTAGTGGGTGAAACGCGAGATAAAGAAACTGCCAAAACGGCGATCGAAGCTGCACTGACAGGGCACCTGGTCTTAACCACTCTACACACCAACGACGCAGCCAGTGCTGTCGCTCGTTTAGATGAAATGGGCGTAGAGTCCTTCATGGTTTCTAGCTCACTCATTGGCGTACTGGCACAGCGGCTAGTGCGAAAGGTGTGTTCAGAATGCCGCGTTCCCTACACTCCAACCGCCGAAGAGCTAGGGCGATACGGGCTTTCCAGTTCTTCTGATGCTGGAATGATGCTTTATAAAGCCAATTCTCTAACGCCTGAAGCGACACAGCAGGCGATCGCCAGCAACACTCTTTGCACCACCTGCAAAGGCGTGGGCTATAAAGGACGCTGCGGCGTTTACGAAGTGATGCGAGTCACCGAGAGAGTACAAGCCCTGATTACTCAAGGCGCACCCACCGAACATATCAAAGAAGCAGCCGTTGAAGAAGGCATGAAAACTCTTCTCGCCTATAGCCTCGATCTGGTTCGCCAAGGCTCTACGACCTTAGAAGAAGTCGATCGCGTCACTTTCACCGACACCGGATTACAAGCCGAACTCAAAGCTAAGCGCAAAAGCTCCCTCACCTGTCGCTGTTGCACCGCCGAACTCAAACAAGAGTGGCTGGAATGCCCTTACTGCACTACGTCCCGGTTCCAAGACTAAATCTATCAAGACTTCTAGAACGTACACCACTCAATAGCGACCTGATTTTAGCCGCCTTATTTTGCAGGAGAAACTGACATGGAATTAATGATCGAAGACTTGATGGAGCAACTGGTTGAAATGGGTGGCTCCGACTTGCACCTCTCAGCAGGACTGCCTCCCTACTTCCGGGTCAGCGGGCACCTAAAACCCATTGGCGACGAACCCATGACCTCCGAAGAGTGCCAGCGCCTAATCTTCAGTATGCTCAACAACAACCAGCGCAAAGCCCTAGAGCAAAACTGGGAACTAGACTGCTCCTATGGAGTTAAAGGTCTCGCCCGCTTCCGAGTTAACGTTTACAAAGACCGAGGCACCTATGCCGCCTGTCTGCGGGCACTCAGTTCCAAAATTCCCAACTTCGACAAGTTAGGACTCCCCGATATTGTCCGAGAAATGTCTGAAAAACCGAGAGGGCTGATTCTAGTCACAGGGCCAACAGGTTCCGGCAAAACCACTACCCTCGCAGCAATGATTGACCTGATCAACCGCACCAGAGCCGAGCATATTCTAACGGTTGAAGACCCGATCGAGTTTGTCTACGAACCGATCAAGAGCCTGATTCACCAACGGCAACTGGGCGAAGATACCAAAAGTTTTGCGAACGCGCTCAAAGCTGCCCTTCGGGAAGATCCAGACATCATTCTGGTGGGTGAAATGCGAGACTTAGAAACTATCTCCCTGGCAATTTCTGCCGCAGAAACGGGACACCTAGTTTTTGGCACACTGCACACCAGTTCCGCATCGCAGACTGTAGACCGGATGATCGATGTATTTCCCTCCGAGCGGCAAACTCAGGTTAGGGTGCAGCTTTCCAACTCCCTGGTTGCTGTCTTCAGCCAAACACTCGTTCCTAAGAAAAATCCTAAACCTGGTGAGTTTGGTCGGGTCATGGCTCAAGAAATCATGATCATTACCCCCGCCATCTCTAACCTAATTCGAGAAGGAAAGACTTCGCAGATTTACTCAGCCATTCAAACTGGGGGTAAATTGGGCATGGTCACGCTTGAAAAAGTCCTGGCTGACCAATACAAGGCAGGCACTATCTCCTTTGAATCGGCAATGTCAAGGACTTCTAGACCTGATGAATTACAGCGTCTGATTGGCCCCCCGGTTGGGTCTAAGCCCGGAGTTGCAGCTAAGTAATCAATCTCTTCAGCGGTTTTAAGTCATGCCTACCTATGTTGTTACAGCCAGAGATACGAAAGGAAACCCTAGAAAAGAGAAAATTAGTGCAGAGTCACCGGGTGAAGCTCGGACTGCTCTGCGAGAAAGGGGCTTGTTTGTTCAAGAGCTTAAGGAAGATCAAGGGCTGGTAAAAAAACTAAGCTCTCTGGACTTTCAAGAGATCCAGAACTCAATGGTCAGTGTGACGGTTAAGGATAAAGCCGTTTTCTCCCGCCAGTTTGCAGTGTTAATTAACGCTGGTGTGGCAATGGTGAGAGGGTTAGGAATTTTGTCTGACCAGTGCCCTAATCCCAAGCTTAAAAAAGCCCTTCAGGGTATTAGTGCTGATGTGCAGCAGGGGGTTAACTTATCTGATTCTATGCGTAAGCATCCCCAGTGCTTTGACAATCTATACGTCAGCATGGTGGAAGCTGGAGAAGTGGGGGGGGTTCTAGATGAAGTGATGAATCGTCTAGCAAAATTGTTAGAAGATGTTGCCCGCCTGCAAAATCAAATTAAGTCGGCACTCACATATCCGGTTGCTGTGGGTTTCATTGCGGTCACCATCTTTTTAGGAATGTGTATTTTCTTATTGCCGATTTTCGCCAATATCTTTAAGGAGTTGGATGCAAAGTTGCCGCCTTTTACAGCGTTCATGATTGGGATTAGCGACTTTTTGAGAACGCCGCTTTACATGGCGATTCTAATTGCCGCGATCGTTTTTCTCGTCTTTGCTTACCAGCGCTACTACAGCACAGATATCGGGCGGGTCACAATGGATGGCTTCTTCCTCAAAATGCCTTTATTTGGTGACCTAATTCAGAAAACTGCTACGGCTCGTTTCTGTCGTACGTTTGGTGCCTTGTCCCGATCGGGCGTACCAATTTTGACGGCACTAGAAATTGTGCGAGATACAGCGGGGAATCAGGTGATTTCTAATGCCGTTGACGAAGCCCGAAAGGAAGTGCAAACCGGGGGCATGATTAGTCTGGCGTTACAACGAGAGCACGTTTTCCCAATCATGGCGATTCAAATGATTAGCATTGGGGAAGAAACGGGAGAAATTGATACCATGCTGATGAAGGTGGCTGACTTCTATGAAGACGAAGTGGAGCAAGCCGTTAAAGGCATTACCAGCCTGATTGAACCGATCATGATCGTGGTGTTGGGGGGAATGGTAGGTTCGATTCTGGTGGCAATGTATTTGCCCATTTTTGGAATTATGGATGCGATTAAAGGCTAAAGCCTGGCTGACTCTAAAATATGACTGTTAAACAAGCGGATTACGAAGAGTTACTAGCTGAATACAGCGATTATTTAGGGGCGATCGCTCTCCTTAAAGAGTTTCGTCCTTACCTAGAAATGATTCCTAGTATGCGCCGTCCTGAGGAGAGCGTGATTACGGTGCCCTTACCGCTCGTGCGGATTCGCAGGGCTAAGTCGGCAACGACAGGGGAAACCGGCGAAATGTTTCGTCTTCCTTGTGATGTGGCGATTTTAATGTGCGACCCAGAATGGAAAATTAAAACTGGGGGCGATATTTTAGTATTCATTCATCGCCCATCAGAAGACTTTTCAGATTTTTTAGGACGTTGGCGGCAAACCCAAATTTATCTGAACAAAGGCTATGAATGGCAGATGCCCGAGCAGTACCAACATATTCTTAGCGAGGCGGCAGAGGAAACCTATCCTTTGTTTGTCATTTTTCCAGAAACGCCAGAGCGAATCAAGCGGGGGCTACGGGGCGCAAGTTTGCCATTTGTGACGCAGGCTGTTTATTCTGAAAATGAGTTTGCACTAGCTCCTACCTCCGCTCCGGCTTCAACATTGGGCACAGAAGAATAAGGGCGATTGCCATGAGACACTAGAAGGATGCCTACGAGCAACTTTGCTAGGATGACAGGACAGGACTGAGGAGCAACGCCCATGACAGAACTAAGCGATCGGGTGAACAACCACCGAGATTGGTCATGGCGATTTTGGTTCACGGTTCCCCTGTATCCTTATAGTCAACGGCGTACCCTCTGCACCGAAGTTGTCAAAGATAGAATTTGGACGTTTGACCAGCTTCAGGGCATTTTGTATGTAGCGGTACCCATTCGCATGACCGCAGTGCGGCTTGATGAGGGCGGTCTATTAATCTATGCCCCAGTTGCCCCGACACCTGAATGCATTCGCCTACTACAAGAGTTGGTGGTGCAGCATGGAGGAGTAAAATATATCATTTTGCCTACAGTTTCGGGGTTGGAACACAAAGTCTTTGTAGGGCCGTTTGCCAGGAAATTTCCCCAGGCTCAGGTGTATGTTGCTCCAAATCAGTGGAGTTTTCCCATTAGTTTGCCGCTGAGTTGGTTGGGTTTTCCAATCGGACGAACTCATGTTTTGCCTGAGCAGAGCCATGAAGCACCCTTTGGGACGCAGTTTGACTATGCCATTTTGACGATCGACTTAGGGCTAGGGACGTTTGGAGAGGTCGCTTTTTTTGATCGCCGATCGCAAACCCTGCTCGTCACCGACACCGTTTTAGTGGTGCCTGAAGTTCCCCCCGCGATCGTCCGGCTTAACCCAGATGCCCTGATGTTTCATGCTAAGGATCAGGCATTCGACCGGGTTGAAGCGAATGAAGCAACTTTCCGTAAGGGATGGCAGCGCATTTCACTCTTCGCTTTTTACTTCCGCCCCAGTGTGTTGGAACCGATCGCCCTAAGTCAGGCGTTCAAAGATGCCAGTAAGGCGTACGATCGCTCTAGGAAAGCTTATTTTGGGATATTTCCCTTTCGGTGGCGAGAAGATTGGCAGCGATCGTTTGAGGCATTGCGAGGCAAGGGGCGCTTATTGGTTGCCCCAATTTTGCAGACCTTGATTTTGAACCGATCGCCCAAAGAAACCTTAGAGTGGGCTGATCGGGTTAGCCAGTGGAACTTTCAGCGAATTATTCCCTGCCATTTTGACTCGCCTATCATGGCAAGTCCTCAAGAATTTCGGCAAGCGTTCACTTTTTTAGAGAGGCGATCTAATCCGACCCATCCCCTTTTGCCTGAAGACTTTGAGTTGTTACAAGAAATAGATCGAGGACTGACGCGATGGAGAATCTCGCCATCACCAAAAGAAAAAGTTTAAAGTCTCGTGGAACAAGCATCTGACTCATTCCACAAAGCTTTTAAGCCAGCAGTCTACAGGGTTAATGATTGGGCATTCGTTTCAATCAATTTAGCGAGATCTTGGAGGAATGCAGCAGCATCGGCACCGTAGATAATGCGATGATCGCAGGTAATGTTGACCTGCATTTGCTGCTTGATGCCCATCATGCCATCGGGCATTGCCACCACTTGAGGACGCGATGCCCCGATCGCCAGAATAGAACCTTGACCAGGAGGCAGAATAGCATCAAAGCGATCGACCCCAAACATTCCTAAATTAGAGAGTGTGAAGCCTCCAGAGCTATATTCATCCGGCTGAAGTTGCTTAGAGCGCGATCGTTCGACCAAATCTCGCCAAGTGCGCGACAGGGTATAAATATCGACTTGGTCGGCGTTTTGCAAGACTGGCGTAATCAATCCACCATCGTCCATTGCCACCGCCACTGCAACATTGATTGCTGTGCGATGAGCCGCGCCTTGCTCGGTGTAGTAGGCGTGAAGCAGAGGATGCTTTTGCAGCGTCATAGCCACTGCTTTTGCCAAGAGGGCAGTCATAGTAACGCCCTTAGACTTAATTTGCTTGTAGAGCTTGTCTAAGCCATCGGTGCTAATGGTGTAGCCCACGCGGTAAGTGGGAACCTGCAAGCTTGCCATCATGTTCCGCACAACTGCATTTTGCAGAGTGTTGAAGGGGATGATTTGTCCCGGTTGGGTAGAAGCAGGAGCCACAGATCTAGCAGAAGAGGCGATCGCCGCCGCAACTGGAGCAGGAGCGATCGTTGGAGCGCTCGTTGGAGCAACAGTCGGAACAGCTACAGGAGGAGCCGTCTTTCCGACAGCAGCTTCCACATCTTCTGCCACAACTCGTCCGTGTGGGCCACTTCCCTTTAACGTGTTCAAGTCAACTCGGAGATCTTTTGCCAACTTACGGGCACGGGGAGAAGCAACCGTTCTACCGTTTTGAACGACGGGGGCGTCGGCTACGGCAGCAACGGCAACTGGAGCAGCGATCGGAGCAGAAGCGGCGGCGGGTGCTGAGGCTTGGCTAGCTTGTTGAATAGCAGTGTCAATTTCGGCTTCAGTTTCAGCAATTAGGGCGATCGCCGCTCCAACGGCTGCCGACTCTCCGGCAGGAATCATAATGGTCGCTAAGTAGCCTTCGTAAAAGGACTCCACATCCATATCTGCCTTGTCAGACTCAACCACCACCACCGTTTCGCCCTTCTCAATTTTGTCTCCAGGTGCCTTGACCCACGAAACAATTTTGCCTTCAGTCATCGTAGAACTAAGGGCAGGCATGAACACTTCACTAATCATGACTATAGATCTCCACGAATTTCTTGGACAACCCCATCCCGCAACAAGACTTCAACCTGCATTTTGCTGATCAGGTTATCGCCAGTTTCTACTCGGAAAAGCCCTTCAATTTGTCCTTGTCCGACTTCTTGATCCATCTCAAGAAGCTGTACTTGCTGAAGCTGCTGAAGAATCTGATTTTTCTTTTCCAGGATTTCGCTTTTCTTTTGGTTAACTTGCACCTGAATGTTAGAAACCTGCTGCATCACCATAGGGTCAGAAGATTGACCGCCTTGTTTTTGCATTTCAGCAACCATGCGCTGACCCTGACCATCGAGTTGCTGAAGTTGACCGTCAAGCTGATTAATCTGGGTTTGCAATTGTTCTTGCACTTCCTCTTTCCAGCGAGGAGTGACAATAACCTTAATGTTGACGGCTCTTTTGAGGAGGAGGTGAGACTGAGAAACTTCCATGAATACTCGGCTAAAAAAGTGAACAAGGGGTCAGAGGAGGGCAAAAGTCATTGCTTACTTAAATAAAGCGCTAATGGAATGCACCCAATTTTGAACAAACAACCTAGGTAAATAATTTGGGCAATAGTCTGGGCAAGTCGCTTAAGCAAACATCTCGTCAATCATACCGCGATAGCGTTCCGCCACAACGGGGCGGCGGATTTTGAGGGTTTGGGTCAGCAGTCCATTGTCAATGGAAAAGGCTTCTGTCAGCAGCCGGAAAGGCCCTACCCGATCGTCAGGACGATAGCCAGGGCGATCTTTGATTTCGCGGGTTAATTCTTGACGAAACAAATCTTCGATCGCCTTGTTCTTAATATCCACCGAGCCATCGGCAGTAAGAGCACTAGGATGATTGGCTTCTGCCCATTTTTGCAAGGCTTCTAGGTTAGGAACGATCAGTGCGCCGAGCGATCGCTGATCTTGTCCCACCAGCATGAGTTGATCGACGTAGGCACTCCGCAGGCAAGCATCTTCAATCGGCTGCGGCTCAATGTTTTCGCCATTGGTCAGCACGATCGTGTCTTTTGCCCGTCCGGTAATGACCAAATGCCCCGCACCCAGCACCATGCCTAAGTCTCCAGTGTTAAACCAGCCTTCAGGGTCGATCGCTTTTGCCGTTGCCTCTGGGTTGTTGTAGTAGCCCTGCATCACCTGCGGGCCCCGAATTAGCACTAAGCCTTGCTTGCCTGGAGAAAGCGTTTTGCGGCTCTCCAGATCAACAATCCGAATTTCGGTATCGGGGAAGGGCTGACCATCGGCACCTCGCAGGTTTGCCGAGGGGCGGCGGACATTAGTAATGGGCGAGGTTTCGGTGAGTCCGTAGCCTCCCAAAATGTTAATGCCAACGATTTCAAAGAAGTCTTCAAGAAATTCAGCGATCGAGCCGCCGCCGCTGACCAGAAATTTCACCTCTCCGCCTGTGCCAGCCCGAATTTTCTGGTAAACAAGGCGATCGCCCCCCTGATGAATTGCCCACAGAGCAGGTAGTTTCGCCATTGCCGTTAGTCTGTCTGCCAACGAGGGATTCATGTTTTCAAGGTCAAGTCCTTGCAGCAACCGTCGGGCTTTGATGTACTGCAAACTGTTTTTGAGGAAAAACTCCACCAACTTTTGCTTTTTGGCGGGCTGATCGCGGAACTGTTTTTGAATGCCTTCGTAAATTGACTCCCACAGACGCGGCACACCCACCATGTAGTGAGGTTTGAATTCTTTGATATCTTTCTTAACGTGGCGAATGTTGGTGTAAATCTGAGTGCAGCCGTGGGCAAAGATAAAGTATTCAAACGTCCGCTCGTAGCAATGCCAAATGGGGAGAATGCTGAGGACGCGATCGCCGGGTTGAGGCAAAACAACAGTGGCAGCAGAAGTTACTTGCGTCACCAAGTTTCCATGGCTTAACATCACGCCTTTGGGGGTTCCCGATGTGCCAGAGGTGTACATCAGGGTTGCCAGGGTATTGCGGGTCTGGGTGACGGGTTGAAGAGCCGTGGTTTCTCCCAATGCCAGGACTTCCGAGAACTTCAGGATCTTGAAGGATTCTTCGGAGAAAGTTTCGTCAGTCAAAAAGATCACGAACTGGAGCGGTAAATCGGTGAGACTGGGACGAAGTCTTTTAAAGGTGGCAAGGTTTTCAACAATGAGCGCGATCGCCCCGCTGTTATTCAAAATAAACCGCAGTTCCTCCCCTTCTGCCTGCGAACTCCGGACTACATTGACTGCACCCGCCAGCATGACCCCTTGATCTGCCACGAGCCACCGAGGACAGTTGTCTGAAATCAGCGCCACCCGAGGCGGCACGCTAGAGGGTTCATCCGATGGAGCACTGGCAGGAATCCCCAAAGATTGTAAGCCAGCGGCAAATTGCTGGATTTGCTGGTAAAGTTCGGCATAGGTGAGCTTTACAACGGGCTGGGAGTGTGGATCATGGACTGCTGTGATGGGGGCAAATTTTTGGGCAGCGATCGCCCAAAGCTGAGGTAAAGACTGAACATGTTGATAGTCTATGGGGGAAGTTGACACGTGACCTCTCGAAGTAGAACCCGCAGCAGCCATGATGTTTATCTCCTAATTGTAGAAAGCAGTATTAAGAAAATTGTGTAGATGTCTAAAATATCTAGATGAATCGCTATCAGAACTACTCATAGCCTACGGCTTGACGCACTAGAATAAGCAATTGAGATGGACAGTCAACAATTTGTCAATCCATTAATGATCTGTTAGTCAAAACGTACCTCACTGGAGCAAAAAGAATGCCAAAAGCAACTTGGAATGGAGCAGTCTTAGCCGAGAGCGATCGCTGTGAAGTGGTTGAGGGAAATTACTATTTTCCACCTGATGCTATTAAAACTGAATACTTCAAAAGCAGCGCTACCCATACTACCTGTCCCTGGAAAGGCACCGCTAGTTATTACAGCCTTGAAGTCGATGGACAAGCCAATGTAGATGCAGCTTGGTACTATCCTCAAGCTAAAGATGCCGCAAAAAACATTGAGGGCTATATTGCCTTTTGGCGCGGAGTCAAGGTTGAGGCGTAGGCGATCGAAGCAGAAGCGAGGCATGAAGCTGAGCTAACTTTAGAACTGTCATAAAATTTTCAAACTGTCACAAGACACAAAACTTGATACTCAAATCTGTCTCCAAAGATGCAGCCAAAAGGATATGGGCATAATATCTGGGCATAGTGGCGCAATATTTAAAAAATAGGCACCATAGCCAGGCGCATTCGTCAGTTAACAGTGAAGTGGTAGCATAGGCGATCAGAACTCAAGAGCATTTGCCACCCTAGCGCTTTTATCGGATCGTGGGTCAACGTTTGATATACAATTTCTGCTGATTAACTCTGTGAGGGTAATGCAATTAAGTCGTCCGCCCATTCAACCCATAGCACCCGCAATTTTGGATGCGTTACCCAACCCTCCACTGCCGGAAGCAGTTTGCCCTCGACGCACGCGGCAACAGCTTGACCTAATGTTGCTGGCGATCGAAGCTTTAGATTTAGGCGGCGCAGAAGCCATGCTGACCGCTGCCAAAGAACTAGACTTGCAAAGCGTCATCAAAAACCGCGTTTCCTTCTGGCGACTGCGAGCAACAAACCCTCTCCGTCGCTATAGTCAACGCCGTCCCCTAACGTTGAATGAGGCAAAAGCTTTAGTCTTTATGACTTGCCACCTGGCTCGACGCATGACCGTTTTAATTCGGCAGATGCTTTTGGTGTACGACCAGCTTCTAGAAAAGCAGCTTCCCCTGGAGCAACATATTCGGCTAGGCAGCTACTTGGAACGATTTCGCGCCCATTTTCGCTCCCGCATGAATCCTAAACGGACTGCCGTTATCGCTTACAACTCTGATGAAAAGCTGAATCAACTGGCAATGAGTTTACTGGGTCAACTTTTGTTTTGTACAGGTACTTCTGGCGCACAGCGATTCTGGAGCAGTTTG
Source organism: Timaviella obliquedivisa GSE-PSE-MK23-08B (assembly GCA_019358855.1). NCBI lineage: Bacteria > Bacillati > Cyanobacteriota > Cyanophyceae > Oculatellales > Oculatellaceae > Timaviella > Timaviella obliquedivisa. Next base: position 116,922 of record JAHHII010000009.1, read on the forward strand.
TTTGATGGAGAAGCCTCATGACGATTCAACGCCAGTACAGCCTTCCCAACTGTCAACTATTAATTGAGGGTTTGAGTCAAGATGGGGCTGATGGGAGCGGTCGTCCCCCTATTTCGGTGGTGACGCATGTGGAATGCCGTGTGGCAGGGCACGATCGCCCTCTAATTGGCGGTAAGGAGCTTTTAGAAAGCTTAGTTAAAGCAGTAAGTGCTTATGCCCAAGAATATTTAAGTGGTGTTCCTCATCTAGCGACCCATTCAAAGCATCGTGGCACTCCTAAATTGGTGCAGTTACAAAGAATTGACACCAACTTGCATCGCCTGATGGTTCAGCCTCAAATCGATAATCCGATTGGAAAGGATAAAGCGAGGCTGCATCAGATGCCGAGTACGCCTGCTACACAGCTTGATCTAACCACAGTGCAGCTTTTTGACATGGTTGAGGCTGTTGATCAGTTTTTTGCTGATGCCCAGACGTTGCCAGAACTTTCGTTGAATTTAACTCCCCTTTCAAAGCGGTTTGCAGCAGCGCAAGAACCGATCGCCAAGCGGGCATTACCTGCGGCTTTGGGGTTATCAAGCTTGACGGTAGCCGCGATCGCGCTCTTCTATGTGCCTAATCCACCTAACCGTCGTCCCCAGCCCATCGCGGCAAACCCTGCGCTGACTAATCCTCTTGCCTCTGCAACACCTAATCCTACGATTACCCCAGTTGCTTCACCCAGTTCAACGGTGGCTGTCAGCCCATCTGCTCGATCGGTCAGTCCGGCTAGTATTGTTGCGGCTAGTCCATTGCTTAGTCCATCGGTTAGCCCAGCCGCTGCTAACAGCACAGCGATCGCTAGCCCTAGCGGTTCTCAAGAAATTGATGGAATTCTCAGCACTGCTCCTGAAATTACAGATCCAGGCAAGCTAGATTCAATTATTGTGGCGCTGCAATCTAAGTTATATGAAGGGTGGAACACCAAGCCCCCCCAAAGCTTTACCACGAACCTGGAATATCGGGTAGGTGTGGCTGAAAATGGCGAAATCTTGGGCTTTAAGTTTGCCAATGATGCAGCGCTCACCTATGTCAAGGAAACACCCTTGCTTGACTTGCGCTATAACCCAACAGGAGCCACTCCTAGCCCCGTACCTGTGGCTCAGCTTCTAGTTATTTTCAGACCCGATGGTATTTTAGAAATTAGTCCATGGCACAGTCCAACCCAAAACTCGTCACCCTAGAGTTTGTGTAACTGATTAAGCTATAGGCACCTATATGCCTGCGGACCTGCCCAAATGTTAGTCATGACTTGTCCATAAGTAATGGGGCGATCGTCTTCTGCTAGCTGGGTTTGACCATTGGTTTTAACCGTGTAAAAATTCCAATGCGGATCACCCACCATCCCCGCTTGGAAGAGTACTTGTTCAGGATGAGTTTGGCTCCAGCCCATTAAAACTGCGTTGCTGTAGTTAATTCGCGAAGGGGCAAGCGTTTGAGTTTGATTAGTGCGGCTATCCCAAACTACGGCAAAGTCGGAGGCGACGCTGCTGCCAAAGATCGCCTCAAATTCCCTCGCAAGGAGGCGATCGCCCGTTTCTGACCAAGCAATCGGAATGAGAACGGCGATCGTTCCTGCCTGTTCCGATTCACTTGTTCTGAAGGGAGAATCGGCAAATGGCGAAGATGCCATGATGGTTTGCAGGTTGCCTGTGCGCAAGTTTTCAAGAAATAAAGCACTGACGACTCGGCTTTGCGTAAAATGCGCAGCGGGCTGCACTTGTATCCGACTGTATGCCGCATAATCTCTATTCGGCGAAAGGAGGGACTGGCTACGATAATAACCATAGTAACCCGGCGCAAAGCCGCCGCCGAGCGCAATGGAGGTGACCCAGGTCCAGGGAATAGGATGAGGACTGTTGAGCGGATCGAGTTGCACAGACTGTATATTCATTCTACAAAAACACCCAGAGTGAAGAGCTTAGGGTCAGCAAGAAAGACAATATATTACGTAATCAATGAGATATTGAGCCAGTCTAAGCATTAAGAATCATGAACTGCGCCTTGAGTGAGTTTAGTTAGTCGAGTGATGGTAAAGGGGGTTAGGAAAAAGTCTGTAGAGGATAAAGTGCCAGGCTCGTTATTCGGCCTGAACCTAATACTTCTAAGATTAAATGTTTCAAGATTAAATAAATGAGGGCTGATATCCGAACTTGCAGAACCCTTCAATTCGCTGTATTTTTTCTAAAAATAACATTTTTCTAATAGCAAGCTTAAATGAGACAGCATTAGATGAATCTTAATCTCACTTTCGAGGAACAACGAGGTCAAGTTCATGGTGAATCCAGTTACCCAGCCTTCTGAACGAGTCGAAAAACATGCCCGTAAATCTGAAGTTAAGGGAGGATTTTTGCTGGTATTAATTTTTCGGCTCTTACTACTGGGGATCAGTGGTAGCCTTGCAGCCCTAGTAGGAATAGCGATCGCCCAGTTTTATCCAGATACTGCCCAAGAACCCCCGATCGTGGAGAAGGCGTTGCGTCAGTCCCAGAATTGGGTGAATCAACAAAAACAGGCACTATTTCCAGCGCCCCAGCCTTTAACCGCACCCTCTCCAGCCAGTCCGATCGCGCCCTCCCCGATCAATCAGTTGCCCCCACCCTCTGCTCCACTCTCAAAGGCTGACCGAGACAAGCTTCAGGCAGAACTAGCACAGCTTCAGGCGCAGCTTAAGGGATTAGGCGATCGCGCTGCTACTATAGAAACTCAGCTAGGAGAAACTCAGCTAGGCTCCTCGGCTACAACACCCCTTGGGCAAGCCTTGATAGTAACCTTGCCTAGCGATAGCCTATTTGATGCGACCCAAACTACTTTGCGCCCCGAAAGTCTTGCTCTTCTCGATAGCCTGATCAGCGATCTTCAGCGCTACCCAGGCGCTACTGTTCGGGTATTGGCGCATGTAGACGAGCAAGGTGCAGTTGCAGCCGATCGCTCCCGTTCTTTTGAACAGGCAAAAGTTGTTAAGCAATATTTAAGTAGCAAGCTGGGCGAAAATTATCAGTGGGTGGCGATCGGCTACGGGCATAGCCGTCCTTTGGCAGGAAATAGCTCTCAAGGCGACTCCACGCGGATGTCTCAAGGAGATCGCCAACGAAACCGCCGCATTGAAATTGCGATCGATCCTCAATAAAAGCGAGCTTGCCGAAGAACCTCTCCCCAACCCCTCTCCTAAAGAAAGGGGCTTTGAAGTAGAGAGGGGCTTTGAACAGGTTGATACTTTTATGGGGTGATGGCTAAATTGACCTTGAATTATAGTCTTTTAAGAAGTTGATGAAAATTGTTTTTTTAGGAACGCCTCAATTTGCGGTGCCTACCCTAGAACGCCTGCTGAACTGCGATACCTTTGAAGTGGCAGCAGTCGTTACCCAACCCGATAAGCGGCGAGGTCGGGGCAATGACCTGATGCCCTCTCCGGTCAAAGGCGTTGCTGTGGCGCATCAAATTCCAGTGTGGCAGCCGCAGCGCATTAAAAAAGATATAGAAGTGCTGGAGTTATTACGAGCAGTGGGAGCAGATGCCTTTGTGGTAGTGGCATACGGGCAAATTCTCTCTCAAGAGATTCTGGATCTGCCGCGTCTGGGATGCATTAATGGGCACGGTTCCTTATTGCCCCAATATCGGGGGGCAGCACCAATTCAGTGGTGTTTGTACCACGGCGAAACTGAAACCGGGATTACGACAATGCTAATGGATGCAGGCATGGATACAGGAGCAGCGCTGCTGAAAGCGGTCACCCCGATCGCCCTTTTCGACAATGCCCAAGATCTCGCCAAAACACTGGCTGTCGTCACCGCCGATCTCATGGTGGATACGCTGCTAAGACTCGACCAAGGCAGCATTCAACCCATTCCTCAAGATCATGAGCAAGCAACCTATGCGCCACTAATTCGTAAGGAAAACTACGGGCTAGATTGGACAAAAGCGGCGATCGCGCTCCATAACCAGGTGCGAGGCTTTTATCCCAACTGCGTGACAACGTTTCGGAATCAATCCCTCAAAGTGACTGCAACAGTGCCACTCAATGGCGATCGTGCTCTGCTACCGTCCGAACTTCAGCAATATGACGGGTCAGAGAATTTAGAGGCTGCACCAGGAACTGTGGTAGAGCTACTCAAAAACCAGGGTGCGATTGTGCAAACCGGAGCAGGGAAGCTATTGTTGAAAGAAGTACAAATGGCAGGCAAGCGATTGCAATCGGGCTGGGACTTTATGAACGGCACTCGCTTGCAAGTCGGCGAAATATTAACAATAAATATAGATCAATTAGATCAACAAATTACGAAGGGCTGACAATTGAGCAAGCTGGAGGAAGCTCAGTCGAACCAAACACAGGTGCCGGATCAAGCCCGGCAATTTGCTGAAATTGAGTTGAAGTAATGGTGCTGACAATAGGCTGATTTTCCCAAAGCTTCAGTTTGTCATGGACTTTCATCAAAAAACTGACCCCGCGTACCAACGGGATCGTCAACCAAGCATCGACCAAAGTTTCAATCAGCGCTAGCTCAATCAGAGGGCGAGGATATCTTTGCAAGAGTTCCTCTAAATAGCTGTCAAAACGCATCGCTTCGTCGCCGCCTAATTGATAGCTGCTAACGATATGCTTTACCCGTTGTCGGCTTAACTGTTCCCAGATTTCCATTGAAACCTCAGTCCAACATTCTGTGAGAGGATAGGAGCCTAAGACAAATCACTAATGCTTGCATTAACTCACTTGAAAGATTACTGATAAAGCTACTTAAAAGAATATTTACAAGATTAGCGTACTAATTCGTGATCAAAGTATCTAACATTTCAAGACAGGTTTATAAATTTAATCTTAAATTTAATCTTAAAAAACCCTTAACTCAAATCGTGATGCTCTAGATAAAACTGCCAAATCTATGACTGGAGAAGAATTACAGCAGCTTTTTTTAATCAAATGGGGACATTCTTATGATGTCCAAATTCGGCGCGTACAGCAGAAAATGTTGGTTCAGATTATGTGGAAATACCTGGAGCAAGCCTCTTTTCCCATGACTGAAGCAGAGTACTTAGCCCATTTAGATACTGTAGCCAGCTACGTTAGCGCCTGGGGTGGAGACATTCAGGTGCAGCGCTTTATTGCCCAAACGCGCGATCGCCCTCGCCTCGGCAAAGCTGTCAGTATTCCCATAGACTTGGGCGCAAGAGCCTCAGAATGGCTGCTAGAAGAGTTTTAGCGTCCAATGTTTTTAACGCCTAGCTTAACGCCCAATCATCTTTACCATGCCAATACCGCCAAAGTACAACCCCAGCACTGCTCCACCAAGCAAACTCTGAGTTACCGGATCAGTTGAAGGCGTTAGCACCGCTCCCAAAACAGCCGCCCCCAAAATTACATAGCGCCATCCCGATAACATTTGCTTAGATGAAACAATGCCAATTAAGCCCAATAAAAGCTGAATCACGGGAATCTGAAATGCCAGCCCTGTGCTAAATAGCAAGAGCAACACAAACTCAAAGTAGCGCTCGATCGACCAAAGCTGTTCTACAACCCCTTCGCCATAATTAATAAAAAAGTTAAGCGCTGCCGGGATCAATAGAAAATAGGCAAATGCCAAGCCTCCAGCAAACAAAAACGTCGAGCCAAATACAATAGGCGCAATAAATCGCCGTTCCTTGCGAGTTAGTCCAGGCAGGACGAATTGCACAATTTGGTAAAGAATAAAGGGGCTAGCCACCAAAATTCCGCTATACCCTGCCACCTTAATCGACACAAAGAAATATTCGCCCGGAGCCAGTTGCAAAAACTTGACTCCCTGCGCCGGAACCTCTAGGAGATGAACAATGGGATTAACGAAGGCAAAGCAGCCAACCACGCCTACAACGACCGCAATCAGGGCATAAAAAATCCGCTGTCGCAGTTCCTCTAGATGGTCAAACAACGACATCTCTACCTCGTCGGGTAGTTCGTTATCTGGCTCTGGCTCTGGCGCGATCGAGTTGCCGTTTGAAAGGGGGGCAGTGGTGCTTGCCACGGGTTGAGTAGCTGGCTCTAATTCTGAAGGTGCAGTCATTGGAGAGGGGACTATGGAGTTGCTGAATCTCTATTTTACAGAAGAGTTTAGAGCATTATCTTAAGGGCTGTCTCCCGGCATCATTGTAGGGATCGGAAACGAGAGATTTTACAGCTTTATTTTGACCCATCCAATTTCTGGGACTAAGTTCTAAGACTATTGTGATGCTGTTTTTTAGCCTTTAGCTTGCGATCGTCTGGCAACTCCATAGATACAACCAATAATTGCTACACCCACACTTAAACCTAAGCCACCGCTACCACTCCTCAAGCCTCCAGGAATCAACGTCATATAAAGCTCTGCAATCATAAGCCACAGCAGAGCGCCTGCTAAAGAGCCAATGATCAGACCTAGTAAAACCTGATGCAATGGAGTGGCTGAGTTTAATCTTCGCAATGTCCATCCACCGCAAATTCCGCTGACTGCTCCAGCTAACGCACCGTAGGAGAGAAATCTAAATATTGGAGATTGCAGTTGGTCTTCGGCATCCGCTGCTTCCAACCCAGTCATGAGCCAAGCAGCAAGAACTAACGCCATCAGCCACCAGGCTTTTTGAATAAAAATCTTGAAGCTGAGTGACTTTGCGTTACGTTGCGTTGGGAGCGAGATGCGAGCGGGCGATCGAGGAGGTCTAAATCCAGATGAGGGCTGATTTGAACCTTGATTGTTACGGTAGGGTTGCGGCGAAGCCGATTGGGTTTGAGGCGGTTTGGATCTGAAGGGGAGGGGATCGACTGGCTCTTGTTGAGCATAAAGTTTAGGAATGAGGGCTTCTGATACTTTGTGGGTGGCGATCGCATTGCAGCCAAACTGGTAGGCTTCGCGGTAAGTTCTGCCTGCGCCCAAGGCATCGTAAAAGCCCACGGCAAACTCAACTGCGGTGCGATCGCCAATATCTTGACTCATACCGACCACGTAAGGAATATGTTGACTAATTGCCCTGGCTTGCACCTCCGAAAAACAGGCATTTAAAACAACGCACTCAACTTGATTTTTGAAAAGCTTAAAGAGTTCCGCCAAAGCCTCTGTCGGAAATAAGTGAGTTTTCCCATCATCAGTTTCTACAGCCAATCCATCTAACCCGTAGCCATGTCCGCAGAAGTGAACAATTTGAGGCTCATTACGAAGCAAAGCCCGCCGAATATCTCGCTCTTTCACAGCCGATCGCTTCTTTAAATCAAAGTAATCGCGTTTCCTAGCCAAAATTAAGCTGTCATCAATTTCACGCTCTTCCTGATCCAACCGCAAACGGGCAGTATCGGTAGGATTCGCTGCCAAAATCAAGATTGTTTTTACAGAGCTACGGGCGTGCATTCGGCTTTTTGTGTCAGTAGGAAACAGAATTTTTGCAATACCTTGTGTTCAACCACCTTAGAGGTTGTCTGAGAAGTCTAGGTTGCTATCCAATCCGCCCCCTAAATCCCCCATTTTGGGGGACTTTGAAGAAGGAGTGGCTCGGAAGTCCTGCCCCAAAATGGGGGGTTGGGGGGCGAGTGTAAGAATCTTTGATACTTCTCAGACATCCTCTTAGTATTTTGAATACATTGGAATACATTGACAGCCTTAAGAGAAGACTAAAGAACCTTAATCTCGCCAAATCCAGCGAGCATTGCTGATAGAAGCTTCTATTTGCTTATTCCTCATCCTATGGTCAGCAACTCTATGGAATCATCCTAGGATCTTTAAAATTTAGTTAACTTTTTAATTTTTGTCGCCTCGTCCGGATATTATGTCACTAGCCCAGAATATACAAGATTCTCTAAAGCAGATCTCCTAAATTTTAGATCTACATTATTGATTAAAGATTGAACTGTTTTCTGAAGTGAAATTTGAATAACAACTCACTTCTAAATATCAGATTTAGGTTGATTTAATACTGCTCTAGCTTAGGAGAATCGTACATGCGCCGCCCCCTCGCTCTGTTCTCTATTACGCCAATTTTCTTCTTTGCTCAAATTCCTGGTCTTTCTAAAAACTCTCAGCTTGAGCCAAATCAGCGCTTGACCATGTACTCCAAGCCCGCCGTGGTCAGAATCTTAGCGGGCTGCTTTGGTAGGTATAAATATGAAGGTGTCTCATATCCGTTTTTGTCTGGTGGAATAGGATCAGGGTATTTTGTAGATCCCAATGGTTACATCGTGACAAATGCGCACGTTGTTAACCTGGCAGAAGGAGGAGAAAAAGCTTGTAGAGAGCGGCTTTTTAACAATCTTGTTAAACGATTAACAACTGAGAATGACCTTTCTAACGTATCCCAGCTACGTAAGGAGAACATTAGAGAAAGTAGCACTTTGAGTGATTTTGTCTTCAGAAATGACGTTGTTCTCCCCAATAGTGAAATCTTCAAGTTTGAGGTGAAGGAACGTGGACTGCCTGTTGTAGACCCCGATCGCCAAGACATTGGTAAAGATGTTGCAGTCGTTAAAATTGAAGTTACTAATGCACCTGTTTTGAAGCTAGGTGATTCTACGACCGTTCAAATACAAGATCCTATTGTTGTATTGGGTTATCCAGGTGCGGCTGATGTTACGTCTGTTCTCAGTGACAAGTCTTTTTCAGAGGCTTCTGCACTAGATGGTAAAGTAGCAAACTCCAATAAAACACTGCAAAACGGCTCTCCAGTATTGCAGCTTAATGTAACTGTGGCTCCTGGGAGTTCGGGGGGACCTGTCTTGAATCAGCAAGGCGAAGTCATTGGCATGATTACCTTTGGCGGCAGCGGTTGGGACGAGGAAACTGGGTTTCCCTATGCAATTCCGACCAGCACCATTTTGGAATTTACGAGAAAGTCTGGTGCTGCTAACGAAGAAGGATCTACAGGACCTCTTTATCGAGAAGGGCTAGATCTGTACTGGAACCAGGACTATGAAGGCGCGAAGACAAAATTTGAGGCGGTGAAAGGACTATTTGAGCAGCATTCAGAAGTGGATAAGCTGGTTCAAGTTTCTGAGCAGAAGATTGCAGAACGTTGGAAGAGCAAGAGTTATATACCGTTACTGGCAGGTGTGGCGATCGCTTTGCTGGGGCTGCTGGGAGCCTACTTTATTGTTCGTCGCAGATCGACACCTGCCTTTGCAGGAGTTCCGGCAGATGAGCAAGATTTTGTCGATCGCTCCACAGAAGCAATAGAGAGACAACCTAGCCGTTCAGGTCAGGCAGCAACGCCCAACAACAGAACGGTTATGAGTTCGTTAGCACGAAGCAAAGATACTGTTCTTTCGGTTCAAGGGGCTATTTTGAAGTTGAAAAACCATGAGGGTCAAGTCCAACAGTTTGAACTCAGAGACAGCCAACATCGGTTGGGGCGCGATCGCCAGTGGGCAGACTTTAAAGTGCCTGAAACAGGTTGGGATGTTCTTTCAAAACGTCATGCAATTCTAAAGCGAGAGAACAATAGCTACCGCATTTATGATGGCGATGGCGCTAGCTTTAGTACCAACGGCGTGCGGGTGAATGGAACGCGAGTTTCATTTGAAGGGTATTTGCTCAACAACGAGGATCAGATTCAAATTGGTGAAGATTATAACCAAGTGACAGGCATCTTTCAGGCTGAAGACAGTAAGAGAACAGCGCCTCAACCTGGAAACAACTCTAGTTATTAAGACGGTATCAAGACGGTTATAGTTAGGCTATTCATGCTTGGCGATCGCCCATATCTATGCAAGCTTCATTCCTAGGGCAGTTGTTAGATCGTCGTTATCGGGTCATTAGTCCCTTAGCGGCGGGTGGTTTTGGGCAAACTTATATTGCCGAAGACACTCGCCGTCCGGGCAATCCAAAATGTGTTGTCAAACATCTTAAACCTGCCAGCAGTGACTTAAGGTTTCTAGACAATGCCAGAAGACTTTTTGCCACGGAAGCCGAAACTTTAGAAAAGCTGGGAAACCATGAGCAAATTCCGCGGCTACTGGCATATTTTGAAGAAAGTGAAGAGTTTTTTCTCGTTCAAGAACTGATTGATGGATATTCTTTAGCAAGCGAATTGCCGCCTGGAAAGCAATGGGCTGAAAACCAAATCTATCCCTTGCTATGGGAAGTATTAAACGTTTTAGTCTTTGTACATGGGAACAACGTTATCCACCGAGATATTAAGCCCGAAAACTTGATCCGTCGGCATCAAGATGATCAATTTGTCCTGGTAGACTTTGGTACCGTTAAACAGATCCGCACCCAAATCATGTTTCAGGGACAGCCAACTGCAACCATTTCAGTTGGAACTCCAGGATACATGCCGACAGAACAGAGCCATGGCAGACCTCGCCCCAATAGTGACATTTATGCTTTAGGGATGATTGGCATTCAGGCAGTTACTGGGTTAACGCCCATGCAGTTGCCAGAGGATGTAGAAACCGGAGAATTGCTTTGGCAAGATCAGTCCCAAATCAGCAACGAGCTTTCAAACATCTTGGCTCGAATGACGCGGTATCATTTCAAAGACCGTTATCAATCTGCTACAGAAGTTTTGCAAGACCTAGAAGGTTTAATGAATCGTCGGGGGATGGTGCCCGTTAGTCCAAAACCGTTAGTTACGCCAGTTACGCCTCTTCAACCGACAGCTATTTCTTCAAATGATGTTCCGCTTTACCGCAAGCTGACCACTGATCTACCGCCCACTGTCATTTCTCAAAAGTCTATTAATGACTCTCTTGAAGAGGCGATCGCTTCGAGTTATCCGCAAGGGGTGGCTGAACCTATTATTGAGCCAGTTTCTCAGCCTGAATCAATATCTGAATCAATATCTGAATCAATATCTGAATCAATCATGCCAGAGCAGAGTTCTAACCCTAAAGTAGAACAAATTTCTGAACCCATTATTGAACCAGTGCTTGAATCAACTATTAAGACTGAAATTATTGAGCTACAACCCATTGTTGAATTTGAATTAGAATGTCCTATTGAGTCAATTATCGAACCCATCCCCATTGTCGAACCCATTGTCGAACCCATTGTTGAACAGCCACAGACAGAACCAGAAACGATTAACGCGCCTGAAATAGCGATCGAACCAGAAATTAAAGCTGATTCTGAAACCAAATCTGTTGCTACTGTTCAACCTATTTGGCTCATGGGTGGTTGTGCACTCATGATTGGAATAGGGATAATAATAGGAGGAATTTACGTTGTCCAAAAACAAGCCTATCTCAAAGCACAAGACGCTTTAAGGCAGGTTAGTTCTTTGCAAGCAGCAGGGGAATATGAGGACTGTGTTCAGCAAGCCAGCCAAGTCTCTGAACAATATTTAGATTTATATGCTCAAGCCCAAGGATTAAAAGGTGACTGTTTGTTGGCACAAGCAAAAGCTTTGGCAACGCAACGGAAGTTTAAGGATGCGATCGCCCAAACTCGTGCAATTTCTCCTAACATGGAAGCCTATCCACAAGCCCAAAGTCTAACGAACCAGTGGTCTGAAGCCATTCTCAAAACTGCGACAGAGCAATATCGTCAAGGCAAGTTTCTAGAAGCAAAAGCGATCGCCCAAGCCATTCCGTTCAGTGCTGCCATAGCTCCCAAAGCCGAACAAACGATTCAACAGTGGCAAACTGAATGGCAAAAAAATGAGGAAATTCTTAAAGCAGCTCAGAAATTCTTGACCAGCAGCCAATGGCAAAAAGCACTCGATCAGATTCGCAACATTAAGATATTAGGGCAGCCTATCTCTCAAAATAGTGTTTATTGGAAAATGCACGTTCAAGAGATTGCAACAAAAGCAAACCGAGAAATTGAGGCGATCGCCCAAAAGAAGGCGGCGGCGGCGGCAAAAGCTGCTGCCCAAGCCGTCCAACAGGCTCCCGTCTATAGCAGCAATGATAGTTACTCTGGTTCCGGAAGCTCTGGTTTTGAAAGTTATGGCGGTTCGGGCAGTGGTGGTTCGGGTAGCACTAACACTCCTCCTGCCGCTGCGCCGCCCCCTAGCGTGCCTTCGGGTGGTGGCAGCGGTTGGATCGAGCGACGACTATAACGGACAATCGTTACTCTTTTGAGATAAAGATTTTGATGCTGCCATCACCGCTGCCCAAAGCAAACGCTTTGCCATCAGGACGATAGGCGATCGCCAAAATCCGCCGATCATCTTTCAAATATTCCTGAATCGCTGTACCCGGAATAAGCGCTCCTGTTTCCACATTCCAGACCTTCACAGTTTTATCGAAACTGCCGCTAACGAGCGTTTGTCCACTGGGGCTAAAGGCAATTGCATCGATGTAATCGGTATGACCACTCAGGGTTTGCCCAATTTGCTCTCCTTCCAGGTTCCACAATCGTAAGGTATTCTGCTCTAGGGTCGGGTTGCTTGCATTTGCATCGGGACTGAACGCTAAAGATTGCCCATCAGGACTAAAGGCGATCGCATAAATAACGCCTGTATAACGACCCAGAGAACGAATTAATTTACCAGTCTTCCAATTCCATAAATCAACGCTCATTTCAATTCCAGCACTTGCCAGCATATCGTCTGCTGGATTAAACGCCAGTGTTTCAATAAATTGTTTTGTCGTAATGGTTTGCCACAATGAGCCATTCTCCACATTCCAAAAACGAATCGTTTTATCTCCGCTGCCACTGGCTAGCGTTTGACCATCGGGACTAAAAGCAACAGAGGTAACAATACTTGAGTGCCCTGTTAAGGTATGCAGAAGCTTTCCAGTTTTCCAGTTCCATAGCCGCACGGTGCCGTCGATACTGCCGCTTGCCAATGTTTGATCATCCGGACTCAATGCAATTGTTCCGACCTCTTGGGCTGGACTGGGGATGAGCGATCGGACAAGTGATTGCGCTTCAACATTCCAAATTTTGATCGTTTTATCAACCCCACCGCTCACCAAAAATTGACTATCTGGCGTAAAAGCAAGCGATCGCACGGGTCTAGAATTTCCACCCAGTTCTGCCGGAATCTCTAAATAATCTACTGTGCCAGGTTTCCAAGTTGGATCAACCAGAGTAGCAGCGACCCCTTGCAGGTAACTCGAAGAGATCGCCCCAGGCACGATAAAAGCAAGGACTAAACCTTGAGAAATAACAACGGCTGAGTAGCCAGATAGCGATGCAAAGAAGGAAATTAAAGCAATTCGGTTGAGAGCCATAACCATAAGATAATAAAGAAAATATCTACCTAAAATTCTAAATTGGCAGAATTTATCCAAATATGAATTCATTTGGATCTATTTAGGTCAATGACGTTGCTCAACAAATTATCTAATGCTTCTTAAGAAGAAATGATTCTCAAAAAAAGCGGGATGAGTTGCCTCACCCCGCTATTCACAACTTAGGAAATTAACACTTACTGCACCGTAGGCTGACCTTTAACGCAATTCAGCATCCGCAGAGTTGCAGCGGCAGCGTAGTTGCGTTGAGCAGCACTATCAGGTGCAAAGCTGCTGCCCCGCTCATTCAGCGGCGAAGCCACACCACAGTAGCTAGACATTTGACCCACCAGCGCATTTGACCAGTGGCTAGTAGTGTCTACAAAGTTCACCGATGGGCGATTAGCTTGTAGCGTTACAGGCTGTCCTTGCAGAGTCTTAGCATACTCAGCGCCGCGACGCATGACTGCCATGAGTTCAGCCCGAGTAACAGGTTGTTCGGGGCGGAACTTGCCATCTTCATAGCCGCTAACAATGTTGTTAGCTTTGGCGAATTGAATTTTAGCAGCGCTCCAGCGGTTAGAGGTAACATCGGCGTAAGGATTGCCCGTTGCAGCCGGGACACTCAAGTTAACATTAGGCAAACTATCGATCGCGCCCAACACCATTGACACTAACTGCTCACGGGTGAGAGAAGCTTGCGGACGGAAGGTATTGTCATCGGAGAAGCCAGCAATGAATCCGGCATCAACTGCCTGGTTAATTTCTGCCAAGTAAATATCGCTTGCCGTATCGCGGAATCGAGCGGTTGGCGTTACACCGCCGCCAGTTGTGCCGTCGTCAGGAGCGTTCCCGTCATAGGTTAAATAAACGTGACCTAAAGTGCGATCGCCCAACGTCCGTTTTGTAAACCGCCAACCTGGATCAAGCGCAATTTTTGCAAAGCCTGTAGTTACTCCATTCGTGCGCCCGACTAGAATCTCTTGACCACCGCGATCGCGGGGTGCGCCTACCAGCACTAAATCATTATCTCGGCGCAGAACTCGCAAGCTGTACTTTAATCCCAAGTCTTCACCGTTCATCCGAATGGAATAACCATTTGCATCGGTGCTACGTCCGCAGATGCCCGTAAAGTCGAATTGTAAAAGTAACGGCTCAATTAACGTAGGAGCCGCACCAGACTCGCTCCAGCAAGGGCGCGCATCGGTAACTTGTTCAACGACCAAAAGCTGGTGAGCTTTGCCCGCTTGATAAGGAGACGCGATCGCTTCAAACTGGCTTTGGTCTACTTCTTTTTGACCAAATTGGCTTGCTGAAAAACTGGAACCTGCGGCGAGGGTTGTAGCAGCAGCGATAGCAGCGAGGGTAGCAAATAGACGAATATTGGATTTCATAATTAAGGTCTCAGGGTAATGCAATAGTTGTGTAATGGAACAGATGCGGCAGGAAGCGAAATTGTTTCCGGCTGTTTTCTTCAGCTCATGCCATTTAATGTATCGGCTCCGTTCAAGCAAAAAGTTTAACGTTGTGCAGCTTCGTACCCTGACTACTGGTGAGGAGCAGTGGGGAAGAATCGGTGGGGTGAACTAAAGGGATAGACAAGGCAAGGCTACAAAAGGTTCCAGGCAGATTAAAGGAATTTTTATGACAAAAGATGAATGATAGGTTGGGCTGTGAGGATTGAGAAACTGGTGGAAAATAGAGGAGTCTTTGCGTAAACTGGCTGTGGTAGGTGTAGTTCTTATATTCCGCATTATGTCTGAAGGCGACCCTCGCGGTAACGGCAAAGCCGCCCGCCCTAATTTACCCACTTCCGCCACGCCTTTACCCGCAGGAATTGTGGAAGGCGTAGTTGAACGACTTACCTACCATTCAGCCGAATCGGGCTATACCGTGGCGCGCTTTAAAGCTCCCCGCGCTAGCGAACTCATTACCATCGTCGGTACTTTCCCCAACATTCAGCCTGGACAAACATTGCAACTAGAAGGAGCCTGGCGCGATCATCCTAAATATGGATCGCAGTTCCAGGTCAGCCAATACCGAGAAACCAAGCCTGCAACGCTAACGGGAATAGAAAAGTACTTAGGCAGTGGGTTAATTAAAGGAGTTGGTGCGGCAACTGCCAAACGAATCGTGTCACACTTCGGGTTAGAGACGTTAGATATTATTGAACACCACAGCGATCGCCTTGCCGAAGTTCCGGGCATTTCCCCCAAGCGAATTCTCGCCATTCAGGAAGCATGGGAATCGCAAAAATCAATTAAAGAAGTAATGCTGTTTTTGCAAGGACACGGCGTTTCCACTACTTATGCCGTCAAGATTTACAAGCAATACGGCGACGAGTCGATTGAAACCGTTACCCAAAATCCTTACCAATTAGCGACTGATATTTATGGAATTGGGTTTATTACTGCCGATGCGATCGCTCGTACCCTGGGCATCCATCCCAGTTCCGAATTCCGTTATCGCAGTGGTATTTTGCATGTATTAGGCGAAGCCGCCGATGATGGGCATTGCTTCCTGCCCCAACCTGAATTAGTCGAACTCGCTGCCAAACGTCTGCTCCTAACGGATCATCAACCCAATCCCGACTTGATTCAAGCCCTCACTTTTCAAATGGCAGCAGATGGACAATTGGTGCTAGAAAAAATAGCGCCTGACCAGATCATTTGCTATGCCCCGACCTTTTATGGCGCAGAATACAAGCTTGCCGAACGAATGCTTTTATTATTAGCCGAGCCGCTCACAATAGATATGCCCCGCGTGCAAAAGTGGATTAGCCGCTACGTTGAAAAAACCGGGTTGCAACTCTCAGCGCAGCAGCGTCAAGCCATAGAAATTGCTGCCAGTCAGCGCGTCCTAATTTTGACAGGCGGCCCCGGAACCGGAAAAACTGCCTCTACTCGCGTCATTGTGGCGCTGTGGAAAGCTATGGGTAAATCGGTCGCGCTCGCATCACCCACCGGACGAGCAGCACAGCGCCTTAGCGAAATGACCCAGCAAGAAGCCAAAACCGTCCACCGTTTATTAGAGTTTGATCCGTCCCAACTCCAGTTCAAACGCAATGCTGATAACCCCATTGCCGCTCAGTCCATCATTGTCGATGAAGCCTCAATGTTGGATTTGTTTCTAGCCTATTCCCTGCTCAAAGCCGTTCCTCTAGATTCACAGCTTTTGCTAGTGGGCGATATTGATCAATTGCCCAGCGTTGGATCTGGCAGCGTTTTGGCAGATTTGATCAAGTCTGAAAAAGTTCCGGTCGTGCGCCTCACAGAGGTCTTTCGGCAAGCGCAAGCCAGCCAAATTGTCCGCAATGCCCACCGGATTAATCACGGCGAATTCCCCGACCTAGAACCTGTTTCTGATCATCCTAAATCCGATTGTTTGTGGCTAACTGCACCGGAAGCGCAACATGGAGTCCAAGCCATTCAAGATTTGATTAGCGTGCTAATTCCTAAATTAGGTTTTAATCCAGCCCGCGATGTTCAAGTTCTTTGTCCGATGACGCGCGGTGATGTGGGTACACGTAACCTTAACCAAGTCTTGCAACAATTGATTAATCCTCCTCATCCCGCAAAGCCAGAGATCATTCGCGGCAGCGTTACTTTGCGCGTTGGCGATCGCATTATTCAAAAAGTAAACGACTACAACCGTGACGTGTTCAATGGCGATCTAGGCGTGATTACCGATATCGATCCTGAAGAACGATCAGCCATGGTTTCATTTAGCGACCCTTGCGGTATCTGCGAAGCAGCGCGCCTTGTGGTTTACGACGCTGCCGACCTCAACGAAATCGCCCTTGCGTTTGCCGTTACCATTCACAAATCCCAGGGCAGCGAGTATCCGGTGGTCATTCTGCCCCTGTATATGCAGCATTACCTAATGTTGTCGCGCAATCTTATCTACACCGGACTTACCCGCGCTAAGCAGCTAGCTGTGGTAGTAGGCCCAGAAAAAGCGATCGCCCTTGCTGTTAGCCAAGTCAAAGACCAACACCGCTACACCCGACTAGCGCAACGACTAGAGCAGATGTAATAGTGATCATGGAACGATTATTATCAAGTCGCTTCTTCAATACCTCAATTTTCATGGTATTCGCGCTCCTTACGGTTCAACTTTGATTGGCGTTAAGTTGCTCTCGAATTACAGCCACAATCTTCTCTTGCCAATCTGGATCATCTAACTCAATGATTGTTTTGTTAGAGCGAGCCTGTCGTCGATCCAAATATGCGTAAAATGCCGCTTGGTCATCACGATTTTTGACCAGATAGTGCTTCAGTTCTTGATCGCTCATCTCTGCATAATTAATCTGCTTCATGGCTCAATCCTCCCATTAGGTTGAATCTCAAGCTCAATTTCCTCAGCCTGCCCTGCCAGAATAAATAAATTGAGCGATCGCTTATCGATACGAACAATGTGAATGGGTTAAAACACCACATTTGTAAGAACATGACAGACGCGATACAAACTCTGCAACTGTTCTGCTGTCGGTTCTTTCATATCCTTACTTTAAGTAGACTTAAGCGTTTTATCAACTGCCCTGATATATCTTCAACAAGCTTGGCAGATGGTCATACCCATCTACCCCAATCACCGGAATGATGGCTGCCCGCTGTTGCGTTAACAATTCTTGAAACGCTTCATCGCCCACTTTTCCTCGCAAAACCGTTAGCAGCCCCGCAGGTTGCCGCCAGCTCGTCGAAGCAATTTGTTCCAGTAAATACATGGCTAGACATCCGGCTTGAACCGTTTTGCCAGAGTCTTCTAACCGATAGTGTGCCTCTGCCAGGTACGACAGATTAATGCCCTGTAGATATAAATCGCCCGTGAACTGAGCAATCTGAACACCCTTTTCTAAATAGCCGATCGCCCCTTCCGCTTGATTCAATACCACATAGGCAATGCCCAAGCTGCTCAAACAAAGCGCCTGACTTTGGCGATCGCCCACCTTCTCCGACAGATCTAAGCCCTGCTGCAACCGATCCACCGCCATCTCGTACAAATCTGGGTCAGCTTGCTCTAATGCTTGTGCTTGAAATACTTCGCTGTATCCCAAATTTGCCAGGGCATTAGCTTCACCCAGGCGATCGCCCTTCTGCCGACTTAAAATTACCGCTCGTTGCGCGTAATTAATCGCCTCAGCAAAATTACCCTGCGCCACTCCCGTTCGGCTCAGATGGTTTAAGTTTGCCACCTCACAAACACTATCACCCGCCTCCCGCGCAATCTCCAACGCTTGCTGATGAAACGCTAAAGCCCGTTCCGGCTGACCCAACGCCCGCGTCGAAGATCCTAACAAAGTCAAAATTCGCGCCTTTTCTTGCGTCCCTTCTGCTTGGCGCAACGGCTCATCTAAATAGCTCAAGGCATCCCGGAGATACTCGCCAGAGAACGAAGCGAAGATGCCACCGTACAACGGGAAATAACTGCACTGAGCAAATGTTCGCAAAATTTGCAGTGTCATTTGAAAACATCCATTCATTAAACTCTCCTGTTGCGGCTGCGTACTCGCTTGGGCAAACCCCCTTGCCAATTGTGACCACACGATCGAGAACCCCAAAAACGTAGAAATCGACAGCTTTGCTCCCACCTTCGAGTCATACACCAACTTATCAAACCAGTTGATCAAGCCTTGTTGAAGGCAGCGCAAAATCCCTGCAATTTCTACAAAATCTCCAATACCAAGATTTTTCTGCCCAACCCAGTCCACCACCGAACCGCCCATCGTCAGCGTTTGAAAGAGCGATCGAGGAATATCACTATTCACCTGTTTTGCCCAAGCTAACCAAGGGCCCTTTTCACCTGGAACGCCCTCAAATCCAAGCTGATTTCGGCTTTGATCATAAATCCAACTCACCAAATAATTCTCTAGGCGATTCCATCCTTCCAAACTGCGTAAAATGCCTTGAGCGATCTGACGTGCTTGCCCTGCCGTACCGTCTGAAAGTTCGCCGCCCTCTGCTTGCTGCTGAAGCTTTTTTGCTAACTGCTGCCATTGGGCTAAGTTCAGCGGCTTGGGACGGTTTGGATCAGTCACTGTCAGAAACACGCTCAAGTGTTCCCCCTGCCCGATCGCCAAAATGATTTGCTGTACAGCCGTGTCCAGCGCTTCCGTGGACTGGTTCTTTTCTTGCCACCGGAGCCATTCTCCTTGAATGGTTCGCATTGCCCGCAGGCTGCGCTGCGCTTTCGCCTGCTTCAGTTCATCCGTTTGCGTGTCAAACTGCTGCTGTGCTTCAGTCAGGCGATCGCCCAAGCATCGTTCAAAAATTTCCCCCGTTCCCCCACTGACTCCATCCACCAAAAGTTGATAAACCTGCTCTTTGGCACGAATTTCTCCTTTCAGAGTCATTTTTACAATTTCGTCAATTAACGAGAGATAGCGATCGCGCAACGAAGGAGTATCTGACATGGGGATAACAGGTGCAAGAGAACAGCAGATTTAATGATACAAATAAATTCATGACCTATGCTCTCGCCATCCATACCGCTAGCCCCGATCTTGGTTTAGCCATCAGCAACTTTACCCCTAACAGCCGTGCTACCAACATTGCTACTGATAGCCGTGCCCAAACCCTCCCCTTAGGGCGCGATCTGTCTACCCATATGCACGTTCACCTGATGGAATTTATTAAGCCCCAGACCTGGACAGACCTATCGTTTATTGCTGTTGCGAAAGGGCCTGGTGGATTTACAGGGACAAGAATTGGCGTTGTCATGGCGCGGACGCTGGCGCAACAGTTAGAGATTCCGTTGTTTGGAATTTCGTCGTTGGCCGCGATCGCCTGGTCAATTCGGGCGCAGGTGGTAGGAAAAGATATTGCGGTGCAAATGGCGGCACAACGCGGCGAAGTTCATGCCGCTATTTATTCCTTTGCTGATCCCTCCATGGCAGAGGCGATCGTGCCGAAAATTGCCGATGTCGTCATGCCCCAAGATCAGTGGGAGCAGACTTTAGAGAACTGGAAAAATCCTTATCACCTCGTTGAAGCAGAAGCTGGACTAGGCGGGACGGCCATGAGTTTATTGGAGTTGGCTTACCTAGAGTGGAAGCAAGGGGGGCGATCGCATTGGGCAGATGTGTTGCCGTTTTATGGGCAGAGTCCGGTTTAGGGATTACTTGCTAAAGACAATAAAACTTGTGAGGGAGTCTGGCGACCACGTTCTGTAAGATCAAAATCACTATCAAAACTGACAAGAGTCAAATTATATTTTTGGCAATAGTATATTGGTAGGCATCATCGTAGTCTAGATTCTGCTGCTCCATACTTTCTACAACAGCTTGTAAGTCTTCGGGTTGGAGGCGTATTAACGTTACCTCTCCGTCAATCAATACATCTTGAACAAATCGTAACCAGGCTTCTAGTCGATGCCGCCGAGTCAGGGCAAGGGCGATCGAGTGAAGAGCAAAGTCAGAGATACAGAGTTGCTCAGAGGCAATTTGTTTTAGGAGTTGTCGAACGACTTCAGATTGCTGTTGTTCTAAGAGTCGCTCTAACCAAATATTAGTGTCTAGCAGATACATCTACTTTGTCCACTGTTCCACTGTTTCGTTCTGAAGTTCAAGTGATGTGTACCGATCACGATAATCATTCAACGCGCCTGCCCAATCTTGTCGTAATCTTTTCCCTGACTTAGGCTTGAGTTCCTCTTTTTCTAAAGCGTTAACAAATTCCTCTACCTTCACTCTTAAATGAGGCGGCAGCGTATTGATTTTTTCGATTAGACTTCTCACAATGCATTCTCCTACCATTTATCCTAAAAACGCCGATTTAACGCTGAGTATTACGCGGATCGAGCGCATCCCGTAAGCCATCGCCCAAGAGGTTAAACGCCAGCACCGTCAGCACAATGACCAACGCAGGTGACCACACCAGCCAGGGCTGCAACACCAAAATAGAGGCATTAATAGCCAGCGATAGCATATTGCCCCACGATGGATCAGGCTGCTGAATGCCCAGACCGATGAAGCTCAGAACCGCCTCGGCAACAATAAAACTAGGAATGGCAAGGGTCGCAGAGATAATAATGTAGGTCGCAGTTTGCGGCAGAATGTGTCGAGTAATAATGTAGAGCGGTTGCGCCCCCATAACTTTTGCGGCTTGCACAAATTCTCGTTCCTTAATCGACAACACTTGCCCCCGAATCACCCGCGCCAAGCCTGCCCAACTGACAAACGATGTAATCAACACAATTAACATAAACCGCTCAGCGCTACTCAACCCTGGAGGCAGCACCGCCGCTAAGGAAATTAGCAAATAGATACTGGGAATTGTTTGTAAGACTTCGGCAACTCGCATCAGCACCGCATCGACAAAGCCGCCAAAGTAACCCGAAATACCGCCGATCAACATTCCTAGCGGAAATGCAATTAACGTGCCCAGCAAGCCAACGCTCAGGCTAATGCGTCCGCCGTAGATAAGACGACTAAATTGATCACGGGCTTGTTCGTCGGTTCCTAAAAGATTAATTTTGCCTGCCCCGATCGCCCCAAACAAATGTAAGTTGCTTTTAAATCCAGGAAAAATATCAATGACTTCGATTCTGGGATCAGCCAAGGAGAAGCGAGTGGGCAGAGGTAGCCGAAACTGAAGAAATTGGTACTCAGAACCCTGGACAAAGAAATGGATGGGCGAAGGCTGAGTTCGATCGCGCTTCAAAATGCGATCGCCTGTCTCTAAACTCACTGCACCTTGCGTTGTGGGATACACGTGAGGTCCAATAAATTGCCCCTGCTCCGTTTGCCAAAAAACTTGAGTAGGTGGCAACAATGAGCCATCTGCCTGTGCTGCATAAGGATTGTAAGGCGCAATAAACTCGGCAAAAATCACAATGACATAAAACAATACCAGGAGCAGCCCGCCATACCGCGCCAAAGAATTCCGCTTTAACTTTTGCCACCAGTCCATGCCACTACTCCATCTCTGTAGCCATCATCATAAGATAGACTCTTTAGAAAATGCTGCTTTGGATGCTCCTATGTCAAACCAAACCCTCGGACTGCCTGCTTCACTTAACGATTATTTGCGATCGGTTTCACTCCATGAGCCAGAAATTTTAATCAAACTTCGTCAAGAAACGGCTCAGCATCCTATGAGTCAAATGCAAATTGCGCCGGAACAAGGGCAGTTTATGGCGCTGTTGGTGCAGCTAATGGGCGCAAAGAAAACTTTGGAGGTCGGCGTTTTTACTGGATATAGTTCTCTAGCGATCGCCCTTGCCCTCCCCCCTGACGGTCGCATCATTGCCTGTGATACTAGCGAAGAATATACGGCGATCGCCCGGCGGTATTGGCAAGCCGCAGGGGTAGCAGAAAAGATCGACCTCCGCATTGCTCCTGCCCTAGAGACATTGGATCACCTACTCGAAACGGGACACGCTGGAACCTTTGACTTTGCATTCATTGATGCCGATAAGGGCAACTACGAGGGGTACTACGAGCGATCGCTTCAACTGATTCGCACAGGTGGATTGATTGCGATCGACAACGTTCTTTGGTCGGGAAAGGTTGCTGATTTAGAGGTGCAAGATAATCAAACTCAAAAAATTCGTGAGTTTAATCAAAAGCTGCATGGGGATAATCGGGTGCAGATTAGCATGGTGCCGATCGCCGATGGCTTAACTTTGGCGTTAAAGCTCTGAGTTCTCCTTTTGATAAGCCTTCCACGCTCCTAACGCCTCCCGTTCTGATTTTACGCCTCGCCGCATCAGCACTACGCCATCTTCAAAGCCAATGATGCCATAACGCTGTCCATCAAACCTCCTTCGGATTAAGCGAGCGATCGCTTTTTCGTTAGCTAGTAGCGTTTGGCGGTAGTCGTCAAACGCTATTTGGGACTGCTGTAAGTACCACAGATCGGCGATCGCATATTCTACCCAAGCTGCTTGCTGTTCATCATTACGAAACTGCACCATGGGAAAGCGCAATACCTGCCGCCGTCCTGAAACATGGGCAACGATATGATCGGTCGCGGTAACACTAGCATTATCAGGAATTTTAGCAAGGAGCGATCGTACTGCATCGGCGTGTTCCCACTGGCGCGGCAAAGAAAAGTAAACCCACGGCTGAATAGAATCAGGAATGACAAAAGACAAAGCTCGGTTCGGGTTTGCAGTCACTGTAAAGAACAGGGAAAGAATGATGCAGCCCACCCAAATTTTCTGAAACCGAAACCTGAACAAACGTGGATGTTTTGCCCACCAAAGAATCACCCCATAGAATAGTCCAGGTACCCAAGTTTGAGCATAGCGGAGATGCAGCGAAAGCGCTGTTGGATCATTCTGAATGAGGGTTTTGAGAATGGGAAATCCTGCTAACAGCCATGCATCAACAGAAATGAGCGGAATAAACGCGAGCGGTACCCACTGCCCCAGCAAATAACGCACTGTCGCTTCGGGCGGTGTGAGCAGTTGCACAATCAGCCGCCCTGGATTTCTTAAAATCGCTCCAAGCACATCCAGCGTCGAAGCTTTTTCTCCATCAACAAACTGACCAAACTGCTCAATCATAAATCGATCTGAAAGATCATCCGAGAACAGCGGCATAATCAAGTTTGTTAACGCCAGCATATATCCCAAACTTACGACGCAAAAACTGATGCCAATTCTGGGAAAACGCCGACTCACTAAAAAATAAAACCCAATTCCAAACAGCACCACGCCACTGTCTTCTCGGACTGCCAAAATTAAAAAAGCCAATACCCAAACCAGCCACCAACATCGTTTTTCTACTGCCAGAAATAGCCCGAAAGCGTAAAGTGGAATTTGGCAAATATCATGAAAGTTGGCGAGGGTGGGACTAATGAGAGCGATCGCCCCGTAATAACTCACGGTAATCATCATCGCCAACTGGGGCGGATGGTAATGGCGCGCTAACCCATACAGCACCAAACCCGCCGCCGTAATTAACGTCACTTGCAGCACCGATAATCCCGCCGCCGAAGGAAACAGGGCATACCAAGGCAGCCACAGCAACAAAGCGGGCGTAAAGTGCTGCCCCAACCGACGGTAAAAAACCTCTGGCAAATCGCCCTGCATGACTGTCACCGACTCGGTAGAAGAAAGCGAGCTTTGAAACCATTGCCCATGCAAACTATTCCAAAAGACCTGATTAAAAATGCCCTGATCAAACGAAACAAAGGTCGGGAAGAAGTTGTGATATCGGTGCAGAACCAGCCCGCTACAAATGAGCCAAAATAAGGCCGCAACGCCGATTAGCCATCGCAAATGGGGATGTTTCTGTAGAACTTGCATGTGACCGCCTGTGTGTATCCGCTGACCGTTTTATCTAGTGATCATCCTCTTATGGAATGGGCGATCGCTCAAGCAAAACTGCATATTTCCTTGCATTCCCTCCGCTGGATTCTCTACGAGCCTCTTTAAATCCATCCATTTTTTGCGCCTGTACTCACAGCATGAACGCCCGAAAGATTACCCGCCTAGGTATCTGAATAGTCCGGAACCTGAACGTACAAGAGAGTAGCTGCCATCATCACTAAAACATCTACCCAACAACGTCATCTTTAACCCCATCAGGAGTGCCCCATGTTCTTCTTTGAGCCCAACGCGATCGCCTATAGCCCCATAAATGCGATCGGACTTGCCCAGGCTGCCCGACTTGCCTACCTCAATCAATTTGCTATTGCCAGCACCGTACATACCTGGCAGTTTACAAACATTCCATTTTTTTGATCAACGCGCCACCCAAGCCTTTATAATGGGCAACGATCAGGTGATCATTCTGGCATTTCGAGGCACCGGAGCCCGCTGTCTCAAAGATTGGATGACCGATGTTGACATTACCACCCTAAAAGATTGCGGTGGTCGAGTTCATCGCGGATTTAGTTTAGGCTTAGAAGCCATTTGGCAAGATGTTATCACCCAACTTCAACATTTCCGCACTAATACTCAAACCCTATTTATTACCGGACATAGCCTCGGAGCCGCCCTCGCCACTCTAGCCGCCGCCAAGCTTCCAACTATCGGACAGGTAGTTCAAGGTCTTTATACCTTTGGTTCGCCCAGGGTTGGTTGTCCAGAATTTGCCTCTGCTTTCAATCAAACTTTCCAAAATTGCGCCTTCCGCTTCGTTAATCATAACGACCTCGTAACGCGCGTCGCACTTCGTAGTCTAGGCTATGACCATGTGGGCAAGTGCTTGTATTTTGACGCTGAAGGCAAATTACATCAGGAAATTGAGTTTTGGCATCAATTTCTAGATACTGTGAAAGGCGGCATGGCAGACTTTCTGAACGATTGTGGAATAGTCAGCGATCACAACATGGGTGAATACGAGCACAACCTAATTTTTAATATGCAGGAAGTGGATTTTAGTGCACAAGTCATAAAGGGAGCGGGCTGCAGCGTAAATACTGCAAGGGAGGCTTCCACCCCTCTCCAAGTAAACCTTACGATATCTCGCGCTGCCTAGTCTTCCTGCTTCAACAGCTTAGTTTTGGACGCTATTTAAAGAAGAGGTTGACTCTGCCAAACTATCCAGTTGAGGAAAGCTAGGCAAATCCAACTCAGTTGCTTTCCGGTTCCGCACGGCTAGGCGATAGCTAACACTTTGCAGTTCAGCATGAAGGCGACGGTTCTCTTGCTGCACCTGCGTCACTTTTTCTTTAACCGGAGTCAACCGTTGCTCAAACTTCTCTTTATAAATGCGGGGAAGTTCTTGCACCACTTGCTCTAGCATTCGAGAGCGATCGCTCAACTCTTGGGTCGATTGACGCAGTTGATAAATCTCAGCATCTCGGCTAGTGATTTGCTCTTGATAAAAAGTCACCTGCTGCTCAATGCCCTGAAGCTGTTCCCGCAACGCCAAAATCTCGCCCTCATATTGCTCAGGCGCTTCAGCACTGTAGGTTTGGTTCGTGTTGGTTTTCACTAACCGAAATAACTCCTGAGACAGCTGCTGCACCAGTTGATCTCGCATTTGCAAGTCATCATGTAGTCGGGCGATCTCTGCCTGAAGATCAGAGGATGTGGGGATGTCAGTTTGGATCACGATACTTCTGCTCCAATTAAATTTTCTTCCCAGCGACGAGCGGGTGAACCGCGACGAATCTCTCGCCAAATTGCCGTAGCCGCTAATGTACCATCTGCGGCAGCAATTGACACTTGATTAATCCCTTCCTTTAAATCTCCCAGCGCGAACACGCGAGGATGAGAAGTCCGGCACATTGAATCTGTCGGTAGGTTACCCCCTTTCCATTCCAAATCAAGCCCCTTAAGATATCCGCTATGGTACTGCGAACCCATTGCTACTAATCCAGTTTGTAGATCAACTTGAGAACCATCCACTAATTCCACCCCAGTCATTTCGTGGTCATGCCCCAAAAATTGTTGAATGGGAGATTCCACCAAAGGATAGCCATGATCTTGCAGTTTTTGACGCATCTCCGCGCCCACTTCAAAAAGCCCATGGGTAAAAACGGTAATGTAAGGCGTAAACCAGTTAAGGACAAAAGCAGTATTGATTGCTCCCTCAGTATTGACGAACAAACCGCAGCGCTTATCTGCCATCTCATAGCCATCACAAATCATGCAAACATGCAGGTTGAAACCCGCGTAGTCAAACACGTTTTGCATGTTCTCTAGCTGAGGTAGGTTATCAATGAGTCCGCTCGCAGCAATAATGTATTTAGAGCGAAAGACAGGATAACTGCTGTTGACCTTACCAATTTTGACTTTGACAGCAAAGGTTTCCCCCTCATCTTGCACATCTTCCACAAAGCCCCGCAGGTAGTCGGCATCCAGTTCCAGCATGTGGTCTTGCCCTCTTTGCAGCAAGTCTCTGCCAGGAGTATGAGGGGGAAAGCCGACAAAATTGGTGACATCTTGCATCCAAAACGATCGCCCCTTCCCTTTCTCAACTACAAGGCAAGAGAGGCGATAGCGCTGAAGGTAAATAGCGGCAGAAAGCCCACCTACGCCGCCGCCTACAATAATCACGTCATAGAGATGATTTAGGCGTTGATCCAGGGTATTTTTTGAAAGTTTCATAGCGGTTAACCTAAGATGCCTGAAATTATAATCAGGGAATAATTTTTGCTGAGCCTTACTTTAAGATTTGTTGCAAAGGCTATGCAGCACTCATATAGTCTCTATTGTGCCATTTTGCTCGAAAGAGCGGCGGCAGGGCAGAGAAAGTAAATAGGGGCAAGCGATTCATCCAAATGATGGTTAGAATCGCTTGCCCCTTGCTTGTCTCTTTAAAGAGACCTGACCAGAACCGCTTAAGCCTCGACTGCAACTTCTTCAACTGCTACAGGGTCGGGCTTTGTGGTCAAATACCGAATCACTTCATCGCTGAGGCGCATCGATCGCTCCATTCCAGCAATTGCCGTTCCAGGAGCTTCGTAATTCATTTGAATATAAACGCCCTCGCGGTGCTTACCAATTTCGTAAGCGAGGCGGCGCTTGCCCCGATGCTGGGTTTCCACGTTTTCAGCACCTTGTTCCTTTAGGAAATTTTGGTACTTGCCGATCGCCTGATCGGTTAATTCTTCGCCCAAGTCTGGACGCAAGATATACATCGTTTCATACTGTTGCATGGTAGTTTTCTCCTTGTGGGCATAAGGCTTCTGGCAGAAAAATCATCTGCTCTAAGAAGCAAGGACTTACAATCATATATCAAACAAAGTCAATTCACCTATGGCGCAACGCTACGTCCGAATCCAAACCACTGTGGGCACACTCTGTTACGGAGTGCTCCAGCTCGATCGCAAAGTGCAAATCCTTGATGCCCCGCCTTGGCTCAACGGTCTGCCCACCGAGGAAGTCCTAGCCGCTAATGAGTATGTGTTATTAGCTCCTTGTGCGCCCACCAAAATTATTGCGGTCGGCAAAAACTACATTAAGCACGCCGCCGAAATGGGGGGCGAAGTGCCTAAAGAGCCCTTACTGTTCATGAAGCCTTCAACGGCAGTCATTGCCCCCGGAGCCGCAATCCAGTACCCACCTCAATCCAGTCGAGTCGATTATGAGGGCGAACTTGCGCTCATCATTGGCAATCGCTGTTCCAACTGCACGCCAGAGCAAGCCCGCAACAAAATTTGGGGATTCACCATTGCTAACGATGTCACTGCAAGAGATTTGCAAAAAAGCGATGGACAATGGACTAGAGCAAAGGGCTTTGATACCTTCTGCCCCCTGGGGCCTTGGATTGTCCGAGAACTCAGCAGTGCGGCTAAGCTGCAAACTTTTCTGAACGATAATCCTCATCCTGTACAGTCGGCATCAATTGATGAAATGGCGTTCTCGCCAGAGGTCTTAGTTTCCTACATCAGCCAAGCCATTACCCTACTACCCGGAGACGTAGTGCTGACTGGAACACCCGAAGGCGTGGGTGCAGTGCAAGTGGGCGATCGCATTCGCATCGAAATTGAAGGCATTGGCTCCTTGGAAAACTCAGTCATTGCCAAGCAGCCTGTTGTAATGGCGATCGAGCCTTAGCGCACCTGCATATAAACTGCGTCTGAAAGAGTGGGGATCTCGGCGTAGCGCCCCAGCACCGATTGAACAATGGAGTAAATGATGGCGGCGATCGCTCCTAAAAACACAACGTTATACAGAGTCTCAATAATTAGCCCGCCGCCCAGTCCCGGTGCCATCACGCTAAAGAGCAAGCTACACAGCACCAAAATAATATCGATCAAAATTGCCTGCATTGCATTAAAACGAATGAAATGAGCAATATTTTCATTCCGCACCACGCCCATATAAAGCGCAAAGAAGACAATCAGTCCGGCAAAAGGAATCGCGCCATAGAGACTAATAATCGGCATCAGTGGGACAAATAAGATGCCAAGGACTGGAAACTGGCTCAAAAATGGACTTGCAAATGCCAAAGACTCAATCAGGGGTAAAAGATAGGGCAAGCAAGCTAACGCCCGATCTTGAGGGGATGTAGAACCGCGCCAAGACATAATTTATCTCTCCAACGTCAAAGATCTGAATGTTGCTCTCAATAAGCCTAGGATACCGCACCCCTCAAACCGTCGCAGGAACCCTCTATTCAATATGAACAATCCGAAAGCCCATCTGACACTCAAACTGCTCAGGCAGCCGCTCAGTGGCTTTGCCTAATGCCCGCCCACACCGCAGCTTTCCCTGATTCCAGCGGGGCTGACCGCTTTGATCTGCCATTAAGCAAGCCTGGCAGACCTGATGCGGAGAGAGGAGTTGGTCTTCCATCACAATCACTAACATGTGATACCTCTGGCTTTCGCCTATCCCATTGAGCCTATTTTATGTCAGGGTTTGGGGATACGGGGTTGATTGACTCATAGCTTATTAGATACAGTCAGCGGGAGAAGTATCAGATGATTCACTCCTTCTTAAATGGGAATAGCAAACACCCAATCTGAATATTCCGGATCACGGTTCTCGGTAATAGCAGAAAGTTTTTCCCTAAGTTGATGAGTGATAGGTCGGTTTGTGGAAAGTTGATAATTCTCAATTTGTCTGACTGGGGTAATTTTTGCCGCTGTGCCGCTCAAAAACACCTCGTCGGCAATCAGCAATTCTGTTTTATCAACTGGACGTTCCACCACTGGAATACCGAGATTACGGGCAAGGGTCAAAATGCTGTCTCGGGTGATTCCTTCCAAAATATCTTGCTCAAATCCTGGCGTAATGATCTTGCCTTGCCGCACGATGAAAATATTCATTCCTGAAGCTTCACTCACTTTACCCTGCGAGTTCATTAAAATAGCTTCATCAAACCCCGATGTTACTGCCTCGGTTTTAGCAAGAGACGAGGTAATGTAAGCACCACTAATTTTGCCCCGTAGCGGTAGACTCCGATCTTCTTGGCGATACCAGGAGCTAAGCCGACAACTGACACCGTCGGGGGAGAGGTAGTCGCCTAGCTCTAGGCCGTACACAAAAAAGTTGTGCTCAATATTATGGAGGCGGGGGGCAATCCCTAGGTCAGAGGTGTAAACAAACGGACGGATATAGAAAGAGGTGGTCGGCTGATTCTTTTCAACAAAGTCAACGATAACAGACTGAATTTTACTGGCAGGTAAGTCGTAGTTGAGTAAACGGGCGCTGTTGCTAAGGCGATCGCAATGGCGATCGAGCCGAAATAACAAAACCTGATTAGGATTTTGAGGATCAGGAATTCCTCTTAATCCTCCAAACGCTCCAGTGCCGTAGTGCAACGCATGAGTGGCGATCGAAAGCTTAGCCTCTTTAAAAGGGATGAACTGATCTTCAAAATAGGCGATCGGCAAAAAATTATGCATAGCTGTTCCCCAGCGACGTTCCTGTAAGACCGCCATTATCACACAATTACCCCAGCCTCCATCCACCTTCATGACTTTTGAAAACATCCTTCCTAGCTCACTTGCTGCTTGCCTGCCTGCCTACGCTCTACTGTTATTCCTCCCCCGCGTTTCGGGTACCTTGACTACGTGCGACAAATAGCAGGATAGACAATGGAAAGCAATCCATTTGAAGCAAATGCTCAAGCAAGTCGAGCCAAGCATGACTGAAGCAGATGAAAGCAAGCTCAAACTCATGGTTGTAGACGATGAGGCAGATAACCTAGAACTGCTCCAACGCACCTTTCGACGCGACTTCAAAGTGTTCTTGGCAGAAAGCGGCTTCAAAGCTCTACAAATCCTAGAGCAAGAAGGAGAAATGGCGATTATTATCTCCGACCAACGAATGCCAAAAATGAACGGCACTGATTTTTTGAGCCGGACTGTCGATCGCTTCCCCGACACCATGCGGATTCTGCTAACTGGCTACACCGATGTCGAAGACTTAGTCGGAGCCATTAACACGGGCAAGGTGTTCAAATACATCATGAAACCCTGGAATCCCGATGACCTTGCAGTTGTCGTCCAGCAAGCCGCAGAAACCTACCGAGTGCTAAAGCAACGCACCAACGAACTCCACCGAGCCCTGCGCCGAGAGTCTCTTTTCAACGCAGTCACCACTGCTATCCGAGAGTCCCTCGACTATCGCAGTATGCTTCAGACCGTCGTTGAAACCATTGGTCACACCTTTGCAACCGACACTTGCATGTTGCGCCCCATTCAAAGCAATACCGCCTTTTCCTCCCAGTTTTCCTCAGAGGTTTTCTCTTATCCCCAAACTTTAGAACAAAGTGTCAACGGTTCACCCCGACTCCCCTATCTCAACCTAGCAAAATTGGAATGGGTCATGGAAACCCGCCAAATTCAGCGGATTCAAAGCAAGGAAAATGATACCTTTTGTACCTATTTGGCGGTGCCTCTCTCCTACCAACAGGAGGCGCTAGCAGTGCTAGTGCTTTATAAAGAAAGTCCTTCAGAACCTTGGGTTGAAGAAGAGGTTCAGTTAATTGCAGGGGTTGCCGAGCAGGCATCATTAGCTATTTCCCAAGCCAAGCTCTACCAGCGCATTCAAAAGCAAACCGAGCAGATGCAAGCAGAGCTAGCAGTCGCCCACCAAATTCAAACCAATCTACTGCGTCAAAGCTGGCCTCAACTCGATACCGTCAAAATTCAGGCATATTGCTACCCGGCTCGTGAAGTAGGTGGAGATTTTTTTGAAGTCTATGTCCACCCGCAAGGAGACGTTTGGGTAGCTGTAGGAGATGTTTCAGGAAAAGGTGTACCAGCCGCTCTCTTTATGGCAAGCGCAATTTCATTGCTGAGACGCGAGCTTTCTCAAGAAGTTCCACCCGAACCCAATATTGTGATGCAAAATATGAACGCCAACTTGTCGGAAGACTTAGTAGGCAGCAATTGCTTTATCACCATGGTATTGGCACGATACAACCCAACCAGCCGTGAATTGGTTTATGCCAATGCAGGGCATATTTATCCTCTGGTGTGGTCGCCTCAACAGTTAGTAGCACAGTCTGATGCTGACAAACCGCTTGAACCAACCTACCTAAAAATCAGAGGCGTACCCCTAGGAATTTTGCCTAACTGGCAAGCTCTAGCAGGAAGTAGCACCCTTAACTGTGGGGAGATCTTACTCCTAACCAGCGACGGTATTACCGAAGCAACGATTTCTGAATCTGCTGATGAAGCGCCATCTAGTACGGCAATGCTGCAACAATCGGGGCTTTGGAAACTTTTAACTCAAGAGAAAGGTCGATTGGACTTGAGTGCTTTACTAGCTCACATTCAAAACCATAGTCAGGTTCAAGAAGATGATCAAACGATTCTTTCTTTGGAGGTTCTGTAGCTCATGAAAACTGAACTCCATGTTCCGAGCGATTTAAAGTTTTTAAAGGTGGTTGAAGATTGGCTACTGGGATCGCTCGAAATTGAACTTGAAGACCAAGTAGACTGGGCAAGACAATCAAATCGGCTACGGTTAGTCTTGGTGGAAGCTTACTCTAACGTTGTTCGGCACGCTCATCGAGAGCAACCAAACTTATCAGTTTTAGTGCGTCTAGAACTTAAAGATAGGGAGATGAATCTGGAAATTTGGGATCATGGTAAGGGCTACGATTTATCGACCTATTTGGCTCCTGAGCCTGAAGCGCAGCAGGAGGGCGGATATGGCTGGCTGATTTTGAATCGGCTGATGGATCGAGTGGAGTATCGGCTTCAGGTCAATGGTCGCAATTGCTTAGTACTACAAACCACATTGCCTCATAAGGAGTTAGTACTCTAAGTAGAACAGAACCCAGTGCTACCTTGTCCAGAATCCTCCTAGAAGAGCAAGCTTGGGTTTTCAGAGAGTATTGGCAGAAGGATGACCCAGACAATTACTCACACAAGCTAAAGGAGAACACGGTTGCCCACATTCTCCTTTAGCCTGAAGTTTAGCGTTTCAGTCATTCTTCATCAATCAGAGTTAGATTCTGGTTGATGCTTCCAAATGCGCTCTGCATCAGGACAATCTTCAGAAACTAGAGGCTCAACATTGCCTCGGGGAACGGCTGCTAGCTTTTGCATGACCGAGCCAATGCTTTCTAGACGAATCATTTCTTCCCAAGAGCAAACTTCGTCCTCTTCCTCCGTTTCGTAGCGAACTGTCACTAGATCACCTTCAATGTCTAGAATGCGCGCACGCTCCAGCCATCGTTGTTGATCCCGCAGAAAGATCCAAACCTCGCGACCGTCACAATGGATCTGATAGATCTTGCGGTGTAGCATGTACTGCCTCTCCTGAGAAAACAATTCTAGAAATCTTTAACGACCTGAATAACTTTGTGAAGCCTTCTGCTTAGATGTCTTTCCTCCAGACCTCAATGAAACTCGGCTAGAATAACGAGGTATCGGCATTGCAAGAAAAGAGGGACACTCAATCTTCAAAGGTCTTCTAGAGTCGCAGCTAGCCGTTAGGTTTGTCATTTAGTTCAGTTCAGAAACTTTAGGGAACGCTGCCCAGAGGTAGGATTGAGATTTAAGTAGCCCATACTCTGACATATTCCTATTGTGCATGGAAAGAACACAGATGTCATGAACAGTATCCACGGGGATAAGTATTCCTCATTTTTAGCGGATTGGGGTTGCTGATATTATTTGGAATACTCAATTGTACCTACTATTCTAGTCCTGACCCATGAAGTTTGGGGATCGGCTCGTAGGAACACCGTACCGCTAGGAGCGAAAGAACAATGCTGCTGCATTTGAGCACTTGGTTAGAAGTAGAAGCTTATTTAACTCACTCTCAAGGAATAATTGTGCCAATTGGCTCGACTGAGCAGCATGGCCCCACTGGACTGATTGGTACTGATGCAATTTGTGCAGAAGCGATCGCCCATGCTGTTGGAGAAGCGACCCATGCCTTAGTTTGTCCGACGCTCAATGTAGGGATGGCGATGCATCACACGGCTTTTCCAGGCAGCATCAGCCTACGACCCAGCACCCTGATTTTGTTAATCCGTGACTATTTAACCAGCCTGGTTCGAGTTGGCTTCACGAAATTCTTTTTTATCAATGGTCATGGTGGCAATATTGCGACACTAAAGGCTGCTTTTTCTGAAAGCTATGGCACGCTTGCTGACTTAAATTTGCCCCATGCTAACCAGGTGGAATGTCGGTTGGCTAACTGGTTCACCTGCGGCTCAGTCTACAAACTTGCTAGAGAGCTTTACGGCGAGCAAGAAGGCTCCCATGCGACGCCTAGCGAAGTGGCACTCACTCAATATCTTTATCCAGACTTTATTAAGCAAGCTCCGCTCTCTGCCGAAGTGGCACGGGGATACCCGATCTATGGCGCTAACAATTTCCGCGATCGCTATCCCGATGGGCGGATGGGGTCGAATCCTGCTTTAGCAACTCCAGAGCAAGGTCAACAATTTTATGACTTGGCAGTGAAGGAATTGAGCCAGGGATACTTAGAGTTTTTAGGAGAGACCTAAATCCGCTCTGACTCAGTGAGTCGTCTTTAACTTAAACTGTTATATCGATGTCTGCAAAAGGAAGCCTGATCATGCGACTGTCTCAAATGCTGTTTGTTACTTTACGAGAAGATCCGGCAGAGGCAGAAATTCCCAGCCACAAGCTGTTGCTGAGGGCAGGATTTATTCGACGGGTGGGCAGTGGTCTGTATGCCTATATGCCCTTAATGTGGCGAGTGTTGCAAAAAGTCTCTCAGATTGTCCGGGAAGAAATGAACGCCGCAGGGGCACAGGAATGTCTGCTGCCGCAGTTACAGCCCGCTGATTTGTGGCGAGAATCGGGGCGGTGGGACACTTACACCCAGGCTGAAGGAATTATGTTTGCCCTCACCGATCGCCAAAATCGGGAGGTGGGTTTAGGGCCGACCCACGAAGAAGTCATCACGGCGATCGCCCGTGACATGATTCGCACCTATCGCCAACTGCCCCAAAATCTTTACCAAATTCAAACTAAATTCCGCGACGAAATTCGTCCTCGCTTTGGCTTGATGCGCGGTCGAGAATTCATTATGAAAGATGCGTATTCGTTCGATGCTGACGAAGCTGGAATGAAAGTGACGTATCAAAAAATGCACGATGCCTACCACAAAATTTTGAAGCGATCAGGCTTGGCATTTCGGGCAGTCGATGCCGATTCAGGGGCGATCGGCGGTTCGGGTTCTCAAGAATTTATGGTGTTAGCAGATGCGGGTGAAGACGAGGTGCTTTATACCGAAGATGGTCAGTATGCGGCAAATGTGGAAAAGGCTGGATCATTGCCTGCCGCTGCTGTCCCTTCTAACCGCACCTACGAAAAATTGAAAACCCCCGGAACCGCGACGATCGCCACCCTCTGCGATTTCCTTGAGTGTTCACCCACGCAAATTGTCAAAAACGTCCTTTACCAAGTTGTTTACGACAATGGCACAACTGTCTTAGTGTTAGTCAACATTCGGGGCGATCAGGATGTTAATGAGGTTAAGTTGCAAAATGAGTTAGGCAAACTAGCAGGGCAATATGGCGGAAAAACAGTCATTGGGCTAGACGTGCCGGATGCCGAAGCTCAGCAAAAATGGGCAACAAAAGCGCTACCGTTGGGCTACATTGCGCCAGACTTGAGTGATGATTTTATCCAAGCGGCAAAAAATATCGCGCCCAAGTTTTTACGCTTAGCAGATCAAACAGTGGTGGATCTCAAGAATTTTGTAACGGGTTCTAACGAAGCGGATCATCACGTCGTAGGGGCAAATTGGGGGACTCAGTTTGAGCTACCGCAGGTCGTAGATGTGAGAAAGGCGATCGCGGGTGATCGGGCAATCCACAACCCCAGTCAAACGCTTCAAACCGCCAGAGGTATCGAGATTGGGCATATCTTTCAACTAGGTACTGAGTATTCGCAATCCATGGGTGCAACCTACACCAACGAGCAAGGCGAAGAGATTCCCTTAGTCATGGGCTGCTACGGAATTGGCGTTTCCCGTCTAGCACAGTCTGCTGTGGAACAGTCTTACGACAAAGATGGAATCATTTGGCCTGTGGCGATCGCCCCTTATCATGCGATCGTTGTCATCCCTAACGTCACTGATGCTGCCCAAGTCGCCGCTGCTGAAACGCTCTATACCGAACTGAATCAGGCTGGTATCGAAACTTTGCTAGATGATCGGAATGAGCGGGCGGGCGTGAAGTTTAAAGATGCTGATTTGGTGGGAATTCCTTACCGAATTGTGACGGGGCGATCGCTCCAGCAAGGCAAGGTAGAAGTCGTCAAACGAGCCACCCACGAAGCCCAAGAAATTCTGCTAACTGAAGTCGTTGCCACCTTGCAGCAATGGATGAGCGGAGTCTAGGTGAACTAGCGCTTGGAGCAGAAATGCTAGAGTGAATCCATCAAAAATTTTGACTTGAGGACAAACGTATGACCTCAGTTTTAGAGCAGTTACAAACCGATAGCTGGGTTCAGGCAAGTTGGGAGGAATATATTCAAGCGATCGAAACTCCTGCCGCTACCAAATATCGCTGCTACTACCATGCTGGAAAAATGAGGATTGAAGCCACGCCGATTGGTTCAGATCATTCTAGGGTTCATGCCCTAGTTCTTTTTGCCATTAGTTTATTCGCAACAGTTAGCAATATTGCTTTAACTGAACACGATAATTGCAGCTACCGCAAAACTGGCATAGAAGAGTTTCAGCCAGATTTATCGTATTACATTGGCGACAATGCAGAAGCTATTCCTTGGGGAACAAGAGTTGTAGACCTAAATCTTTACCCTATACCTGATTTAGTCGTAGAAATAGCTGACACAACCTTGGCAGATGATCAAGGTGCAAAGCGTTTGCAATATGAAACCCTAGGAATTTCTGAGTACTGGATTGTGAACATTCAGACCTGCGAGATTTTGGCATTTGCGATCGCCAATCAAGGCAGCCGCCGTATCCAAGAATCGATCGTTTTGCCAGGACTAGCGATCGATCTTCTTCAGCAAAACCTCAAACGCAGCCAAGAGGAAGGACAAACTTCCGCCTGTGCTTGGCTGCTGCAACATCTTCGCGCCTAGTTTTTCTGTGCCAACGTCGCAAATTTAATCTTTAAATAATCCTCATCCATTTTTGCCCCAGAAGGCTGCAATGCCGCCAGCGCCTGAGGTAGCACCAAGTTCCGGCGATGGTTGCCAATCCGAATATTTAACTCATCTCCAGTCTTACTCAACTCAACTTTATCTTTGGCTATTCCTGGCAGATAGACTTCTAAACTGTACTGGTTTGCTTCCTGCACGACTCGCAGCGTCGTTTCTTTGTAGTAAACCTGAGCCGGATCTTCGTCGGCATACAAAGTTTCCTTCAGTCGCTCTAGCGCTTCCATACCACACATTTCTTCAGAGTAAAGCGGCACTTCCTTAACGGGTAAAGGATGGAAATTATCGTGAATTTCTTGGCGATACTGCTGCTGATTTTCTTTCCAACGATTGAAGAACGGATCAGTAACTTCATCGGGAATAATGCGGTTTGCTATCACCATATCGGTCGCCACATTGTAGAGGCAGAGGTAGGCGTGTGCCCGAAGCGATTCTTTAATCACCATTTTTTCGGGATTAGTAACGAGACGAACTGAGGTTTTGGTGTTGTCAGTCAAGACCTTTTCCAATGCCTCAATTTGTTCGTAAAACTCGAAGGGCGCATCCATCACTTCTCTGTTAGGTAGAGAGAACCCGGCGATCGGGCGAAAGATTGGCTCTACCAAAGGTCTGAGTGCGACAGATATGGCTTGCAACGGCTTATAAAACTTCCGCATGTACCAGCCTGCAACTTCCGGCAAACTCAACAGTCGCAATGCCGTCCCGGTTGGAGCAGAGTCAATAATCAGCACATCGTACTCACCTTCGTCATAGTGCCGCTTCATCCGCACCAGGCTAAAAATTTCGTCCATTCCCGGCAGAATTGCGAGTTCCTCAGCTTCCACCCCTTCCAAACCACGCGCTTGTAGCACTTGGGTAATGTAGCGCTTTACGGCTCCCCAGTTGCCTTCCAACTCCATTAACGCATCTAGTTCTGCACCCCAAAGGTTTGGCTTCACTAGCCGAGGCGCGTGTTCTAACTCCAGGTCAAAACTATCGGCAAGGGAGTGAGCCGGATCGGTACTCAGCACCAGGGTTTTGTAGCCCAATTCTGCACAACGCAAACCTGTTGCCGCCGCTACGGAGGTTTTACCCACTCCGCCTTTACCAGTCATCAAAATTACGCGCATGGGAGATAAAGCTTAGTTTGAAAAGAATTTACATTCCTTTACTCTATCGGTTTTTGCTGAGATAGGGTGCAGATCTTGGATACACTATCGATTCAACAGCGCCCCTTCGCCAGTTAGGATAAAGGTGACCGTCGAGCGAGTGCCCCTGTGTTTCTAAGCATCATCATTCCTACCTACAATCGTCAGCCCATCCTTGAGAAGTGCTTGCAGGCACTAGAACATCAGCGCACAGATGCCTCCTACGAGATCGTCGTCGTTGATGATGGTTCCACTGACGGAACAGTTAACTGGCTCCAGCAAAATGCTGAGTTTTCTCATGTCCGCCTGCTCCAGCAAAACCACCAAGGCCCTGCCGCCGCCCGAAATTTAGGTGTAGCTCAGGCAAAAGGCGACACGATTATTTTTATCGATAGTGA
This sequence comes from Timaviella obliquedivisa GSE-PSE-MK23-08B, assembly GCA_019358855.1. Classification (NCBI taxonomy): domain Bacteria; kingdom Bacillati; phylum Cyanobacteriota; class Cyanophyceae; order Oculatellales; family Oculatellaceae; genus Timaviella; species Timaviella obliquedivisa. The sequence continues at coordinate 155,578 of JAHHII010000009.1, forward strand.
TTTGGTTGTGACTGAGGTTTTTTTGCAGTCGCACATTGAGGCGCTGAAGCAGGCAGAACAGGAGTTAGGGAGCGATCGCCTATTCACCTACGGCAGCGTCATCAACACCTGCAATTTTGAGAACCCTACTAGCGAGCCGTTTAAGGTGACGGATTATTCTAGAGCTTACTTTGCCACTGGAAATGTGGCGATCGCCCGGAAATGGCTTGATCAAGCTGGGCTTTTCGACACGCGCTTTCAACTCTACGGCTGGGAAGACCTGGAACTGGGGGTTCGGCTTAAGCAGTTAGGGCTGAAATTAGTGAAGTGTCCTGCCGCAGTGGGCTATCATTGGCACCCTCCTTTTTCCCTGGCAGAAATTCCGAGCCTAATTGACAAAGAAATTCAGCGCGGACGAATGGGCGTACTGTTTTACCAAAAGCATCCTACCCTAGAAGTGCGAATGATGATCCAAATGACCTGGCTGCATCAAGCGCTTTGGGGGCTATTGTCGGTGGGTGGATTACTCAACGAGCGATCGCTGGCTCCGTTTTTGCAATGGTTGATCGATCAAGGCAAACCCCAACTGGCGTTAGAAATTGCTCGAATCTTTCTCAATTGGTACAACGTCAAAGGGGTTTACGCAGCCTACAACGAAGCGCGTCAGGCTTAGATCTTTGTAGATCTTTTAGACGCTTAGACGCTCGTGAGGGCTGAAGTTTCTGCTTGAAAACCAGCAAGTCGCAAGGCATCAACCGTTGCTTGGTGATCTTGCACTCGAAATTGGGCACCTAGCCGGACAATCTCTCGGCGATCGCCTCCACCAATCACCGCAATTACAGGTGTTTTACTATTCTCATCCTCGCCTCGCTGCTCTAACAACAACGTTCGCAAACGGTGCTGTTCCCGAATATCTCCCGCAATGTTGGGCGTTAATTCTACAGTGACCATCCGGACTTCTTCGATCGGTTCAGCGTCATCAATAATAAATTGAATCCGTTCATCGCGGCGATCGACCTTGCCCCACATCATCAAGCGCGTATCAACTTCGATTAAGTGACCAATACGCGCAAAAGTTTTGGGAAAAACAACAGCATCAGCGTGTCCTGAGAGGTCTTCAATTTGCAGAACCGCCATGCGATCGCCCTTCTTGGTTACCACAGGCTTCAAGGTGCTAATCATGACGATCGCGCTCAATGTCACACTATCGGACTTGTCTGCTAAATCGCTGAGGTTAACGGGAGCCAGAATTTTTGCCGCCTGCTGAATACATTTCAACGGATGGTCAGAAATGTAGAAGCCCAATAAATCTTTTTCTAACTTCAGCTTCTCTTGAGACGGATAATCGACGACAGGCGGAGCTTTAGGGGCACTCTCGAAACTATGGGCAGTTGCGGTTGAGTTGCCGCCCATCAATCCCACACCCAACAAATCAAATAAATTGCCTTGACCTACCGCCCGGTCTTTTGCGCGAGACTGCGCCCACTCCAGCACCAACTCTAGATCATGCATGAGTTGATTGCGGTTTGGCTCTAGCGTATCCATTGCGCCCGAAAGAATTAAAGCTTCCAGTGCCCGACGGTTGACAGTACGTGAATCAATGCGATCGCATAAATCGGATAATGACTTAATCGGGCCATCTTTTTCCCGAGTAATTAGAACAGCTTCGATCGCCCCTTGTCCCACATTTCGCACCGCCGACAGCCCAAACAAAATACTGGTTTGCAATGGCGTAAAGTCCACGCCCGATCGATTCAAGTCCGGCGGCTCCACCTCAATTCCCATTGCCATACAGGTCGCAATATATTTTTGCACCTTGTCTTGATCGCCACTGTTGGCGGTCAGCAACGCCGCCATGTATTCAACCGGGTAATTCGCCTTAAGATACGCCGTTTGGTAGGTTACATAACCATAGGCGGTCGAGTGAGATTTATTAAAGCAATACTCTGCAAACATCACCATTTGATCGAATAAATCAGTAGCAATTTTTGCCTTTACGCCATTTTTCTCAGCCCCTTTGACAAACTGTTCCTGGTGCTTTTCCATTTCCGCCTTTTTCTTTTTCCCCATCGCCCGCCGCAGTAGGTCTGCCTGCCCTAGCGAGTAGCCGCCCATGTCTTGGGCAATTTTCATGATCTGTTCCTGGTAGACCATGATGCCGTAAGTTTCGTTGAGAATGGGTTCGAGAATTTTGTGCTCGTACTCAATTTTTTCGCGCCCATGTTTGCGGTTGATAAACTTGGGAATTAGACCTGCATCAAGCGGACCAGGGCGGTAGAGAGCCAGGACGGAAGAAATATCTTCGATGCCGGAGGGCTTGAGGTCACGAACAATTTGGCGCATTCCTGAAGATTCAAGCTGAAAGATGCCTTCGAGTTCGCCTTTGGCTAACAGTTGATAGGCTTTTGGATCTTCCAAGGAAAGGCGATCGAGATCGATCTCAATACCATGGGTCTGCTTAATCAAATCCACCGCTTTTTGAATCATTGTCAGGTTTTTCAAACCCAAAAAGTCCATTTTCAGCAGCCCCAGTGATTCAATATCTTCCATGTAGTACTGGGTGAAAACTGCGCCATCGGCATTACGCTGAAGCGGCACAATTTCATCAAGCGGCTGGGCTGAAATGACGACTCCGGCTGCATGAATACCGACGCTTTTGTTAGTGCCTTCAATGCGAATTGCCATATCGAGCCAGCGGCGGACATGGGGTTCATTGTCGTATTTGGCTTTGAACTCTGGAGCGGGGCTGGTGTCGGAGATCATCTCCTTCAGCTTGGCAGGTTTGCCCCGTGACACGGGAATCATCTTCGCCATTTTGTCAGATTCGGCGTAGGGAATATCCAGCACTCGCGCCACATCTTTGAGTACCGCTTTAGAGGTCATGCGGTTGTAGGTAATAATTTGTGCCACGCGATCGGTGCCATACTTTTCAGTAACGTATTCAATCACCTCTTCTCGGCGATCGATGCAGAAGTCGGTGTCAATATCGGGCATCGACTTGCGTTCGGGATTGAGGAAGCGCTCGAACAGCAGACCATGATGGACAGGATCAATATTAGTGATTCCTAATGCGTATGCGACAAGCGATCCGGCTGCCGAGCCGCGTCCAGGGCCAACGGGGATGTTGTTGTCTCGCGCAAACTTAATGTAGTCCCATACCACCAGGAAGTAAGCATCAAAGCCCATGGTGTGCATCATTTGCAACTCGTAGTCTAGTCGCGCTTGATAGGTAGCATCGACTTCATCATAGGATTGATAGTCAAAGCGTCTGATTAAGCCTTCGCGGGTGACGGATTCAAAGTAAGCAGAGAGATCGGCGTAGCCTGGGGGCAATGGGTAGTCGGGAATGCGCGGTTCGCCTAAAATTTCGTAGGGTTCAACTTTATTGGCAACGTTAAGGGTATTGGCGATCGCTTCTTCAATCACGGCTTCAGGTAAATGATCTCGAAACAGGCAACTCATTTCTTCAGCAGATTTCAGATATTCTGTGCCGCTATAGCGCAATCGTTTATCTTCAACAATTAGCTTCCCAGTTTGAATACACAGCAGCGCATCGTGGGCTTCTACGTCGTAGCAAGAAATATAGTGAGAGTCGTTGGTAGCAATAATTTCAATGTTTAACTCGCGGGCGATTTTGATAATTTCGACGTTCACCACGCGGTCTTCAGGCGAACCATGATCTTGAATTTCAATGTAGTAATCATCGCCGAACAAATCTTTATACCACTGCGCCACCTGACGGGCAATGTCCGGTCTGCCTTGCATGATGGCTTGGGGCACTTCTCCCCCTAAACAAGCACTCGTAACAATTAGCCCTTCATGATATTTCTCAAGTAATTCTTTATTAATGCAGGGACGGGAGAAAATACCTTTTCCCTGAACGCCTTGCAGGTGAGAGATTGTAGTCAGCTTAACTAGATTTTTATAGCCTTGAGTATTCTTTGCCAGAACGACCTGATGGTAGCGGGGGCGACGTTCTTGTTTAGAAATGTCGCCGTTGATCAGGTACATCTCATTGCCGATGATGGGTTTAACGCCCTTGGCTTTACAGACCTTCAGTAGCTCGATCGCCCCGTACATGACACCGTGGTCAGTCAAAGCGATCGCGGGCATGTCTAACTCTAAGACGCGATCGATCAGTTCAGGAAGCTGACTTGCGCCATCAAGCAGGCTGTAGTCGCTGTGAATGTGTAAGCCAACAAAGGACATAGCTTTAAACCTACAATCACGCTAAAACAATAAGACTGAGATAAGAGTAACCGATCTTACGAGTACTATATCTAGAATTTTTGTTGAGAAGTGAAGGAGGCTCAACTCCACCCGTGGTGTGGGGTAGAGTTGAGCAGAACGCATGAGGGTGCGCCATCAATATAGTACTTTAGTACCAAATAGGCAAGCGATCGCTTTTAGGCTCAAGCGCAAAAAGGAGGGCGATCGATCGTCCTCCCTGCATCGTCAATGAGTTTCGTCCATTATCAATGGCTCAGAATTTATTGAATCAGAATCAATGGCTCAAACTATTTCTGCGCCATAATATATTCTGCGCCATAACTGTTAGCTCATTAGGTAAAGTAGTTGTTAACCGCCAAAGTTGCGCCTGCGACAGCATCTTGGGGACTTTGAAAAATCATCCCTGTTACATCAATCACCAAATCACGTTTTGGATTAAACCCAACCTGATTATCGTTGACAGATAAATAGGTGCGTTTTTTGTGGGTAACAATCACGGCTTCAGATACCCGTGCCCTCTGTCTGCCAGGAATAATAGGATTGACATCATCATACGCTGTAGCGATCGCCCCTACCCGACCTCGCTGCACTTTGCCTCCCCCAGAAACTGGTTTTGGTCTGACTTTGCCAACATTATGAACTCGATTAGGAAGCTCAGCCGTACTTAAGTTGTTATCAAAATCAAGTTTGATCCTATCCCCTTCTGCGGTATTAAAATCAGTGATCTGGTCAAGGCGACGACGAGTCAGCTTTGGAGAATTGCTGATTTGAGAATCTACAAGCGCTCGCCGCCGAGTAGCACCTGTGTAAATAAATTGGTCAGCACCCGCGCCACCCGTCATCACATCACCTCCAGATCCTCCCACAAAAGCATCGCTGTCTGCACTACCCAAAAGCACATCTGACCTGGCAGTGCCCAAAACCCGCTTGGGTAAAGGGATGGTTCCAGGGAGCGCCCCACCCCCTCCCGGAGGATCATTGATGATGCCAGGAAGAACGCCAGGAGGAATAACACGGGTAGGAACCTGCTCGAGTGCACCGATATCAAATCCATTTCCCTGAGGACGGGCTATACCGCGCTGATCTACTAGGACATTGGCGCTAGGATTAGCCGCATCGATCGCCGGACTATTACTCAGCAACGCGTGAGTCAACGTAGAGCCACCATTGTTTTGCAAAGAACCCAACTTAGGGTCAATCGGGGCGCTGCTGCTGCCGACCTTGTTACCATTGACACCATTTGTAAAGCTCGTGCTACCCGTCCCATCCCCAATCAGGTTGAAGAATGTTGTGGTAAAGTTACCCGAAACATCAGGATGGTTGCCGTTTGAGTTATCACCATCAAGGTTTCCGGCAATAATGGTGTTATTGATAGTTGCAGATTGCGAGAAAACCCCACCAGCATCACGAACCGCAGTGTTTTGATAAATGGTGCTGCTGTTAACAATTAGACGGCTTGTGAAGCCATTGAAGATCCCTCCCCCGAATCCATTGGTTTCGTTGCTGCTAACGGTGGTATTGGCGAGTGATAGAAGATTTACAGGCCCTTCACTGCCGCCACTCGAAATGCCACCACCGCCAAAGCCTGCGGAGTTGTTATTGATCGTACTGTTAGCGATAGACAGATTTCCACCATTTTCAATGCCGCCACCAGAGAATGCTGCTCGATTATTTCTAACGACAGCATTTGTCAGCGTCAAGGCTTCTTCATTTAAGATGCCAGCACCAAAGCGATCGCCAACAGATTCACCGACAAAGCCATTAGCTATTGTCAATCCATCAATGACAACCCTACTAGAACCAGCCTGTGCATCGGCAATTCTAAAGACGCGGGAAGCATTGTTACCACTGATGGTTAATTTATCCGCTCCTAAACCGTTGATAGTTAAAGCTTTATTAATAACTAACTCACCCTCAGTCAGAGTAATCGTTCCATTAATAAGACTCGGAGCAAAGTCAATGGTGTCTCCAGCACTGCTAAAGGCAATTGCCTCTCTCAGTGACACGTCTCCAGCAGTGATATTGCCATCATTTTCGTCTAATAGAATATCTACAGTAATAGCCATACTAATAACCTCCTAGTTAGTCACAGGGAGAAGAATAAAACTCAGTTGGAAGACGGGAGAAACCAACCCCTACTGAGAATAGCAGGCTATGTCCATGCTTTTAGTCTCCCATTCTCAACAAGGAGGGCGATCGTCCTATCCTAAGCAGTGATCTGTTGCTGCTCTTCTTGTAATAAAGTAACCAATTGCTGGTCACCTTTTTCCTGAGCCGCCTTCAAACGCCGCTGAAGATTTTCTTGAAGGTTAGCTTGGTGAACTTTACCAATGTACTGACAAGGCAAGGTTGCTGGAACAGATACTCGGCGTTCGGGTGTTGCCTGAGCAACTCCATTCGTATAGTACTTTTCACCTCGATAGGTAAGCTCATACGCACGGGGCATCACCTCTTCGGCGGACTGGGTAGGGTCAACTTGAAGGGTTTGACCACGATAGATGAGGGTATAAGGAGCCAGGGAAGCATGATGAGGACGAGTGGGTCGCCCCATGTTCACCCCTACAGCTTTGCTAGGGTTATAGTCGAAAGATGTGCCACGATAAATGAGTTTCATAGTCTCGCTTCTCCAGTAAGTAATAGGTCACTAGGTGAAGAGAAGCGCGTTCCTTCAGGAGCTTTCCTTACTTCCGTCCTCAACTAAAACTTAAATAGTTGGGATGAACGTTTTTTCTTCTGTATAACAGACTACCATTTAAAGAAGAGAAATAGTAATCCCCCTTTAGGGTGAAGAACTTAAGGAAGACAGGGAAGTTTTCTGATCATTCATGCAAAAGCTTGTAGAGTAAGTAGCTAGCAAAACTCAGCACCTACCATGTGCCTTAGTGGCTCACTCACCTGTACTTTCATATTATGATCTCGCGTCTTCTTTCGGTCTGGCGGTTCCTTCGAGGAGTAATGCCAACACTCAAATCTTTCTCATACATGCTTTTTGCCCTGTCGCTAGTGGGTACGTTGCTTTCGAGTAGCCCAGCATCGGCAACCCTTGCGGTATCTGCGGAGCAGCGCGCCCGTCAGGAAGTTCGGGGCGTTTGGATGACGAATAATGACATGAGCATTCTGATCGACCATGCCAAGGTGCAGGATGCAATGAGCCAACTAAGCCGTCTCAACTTCAACACGGTTTATCCAGTGGCTTGGAATTCAGGCTATGTCATGTATCCGAGTGCTGTGGCGTATCAAGCAGGAATTCAGCCCTTCGTCTTTAAGGGGTTGGAGGGGCAAGACATTATGGCAGATGTGATTGCTCAAGGTCATCGCCAAGGATTATTAGTAATGCCTTGGTTTGAGTTTGGCTTCATGGCTCCAGCAACATCAGAGCTAGCGTTGAATCACCCGGAGTGGTTAACCCAAAAGCGGAATGGGGAGCAAGTTTCTTTGAGTGCTGCGGGCGAAGTGGCGTGGCTTAATCCGTTTCGTCCAGAAGTGCAGCAGTTTATCACGAGTCTTTTGGTGGAACTAGTGAGTCAGTATGATGCTGATGGCATTCAGTTTGATGATCACATGAGTTTGCCGAGTGAGTTTGGGTACGACAGCTATACTGTGGCGCTCTACACAAAGGAGACGAAGAAAGCCCCTCCCACAGATGCGTTAGATCCGGCTTGGGTGAAGTGGCGTGCGGATAAGATTACGGCGTTTATGGTGAACTTGCATAAGGCAGTGAAGGCACACAAGCCCAATGCTATTTTTTCAATTTCGCCTAATTACTATGATTTTGCTTACCGTTTGCATTTGCAGGATTGGCTGGCTTGGGTGAAGCAGGGTGTGGCAAACGAGCTTATTGTCCAGGTCTATCGTTCTGATATGCAAAGCTTTGTAGAACAGATTAATCGTCCTGAAATTCAGGAGGCACAGAAGAAGATTCCTACGGGAATTGGGGTATTGACAGGGCTGAGAAATAGCCCGGTGGCGATGGCGCAGATTCAGTCGCAGGTGCGGGCTGTGCAAGAGCGAGGTTTGGGAATGGCGTTTTTCTATTACGAAAGTCTGTGGCACGAAGCCCCGGAGCCAATGGAGGAAAGGCTGGCTGGCTTTCAAGCTTTATTTCCTTACCCAGCGTCACGTTTACTGGAAAATCAGGCAGTATCACCACAGGCGTAGTCGAACTAATGCCATTAGGGTGGTAATTGGAATCGATATGCCAATGATTTGAAGCGCGATCGGAGAACGAGAGGGTAAAGGAGGGGCAAACGAGTTTGAGATACTTGCAAGAGGTCGCCACACTCCGATCAATCCCCCTAATAGCAACAAGAAAAGAACGCTCCCGTACATGACTTGAGCAGGGAACTGCTTGTTTGTCTGAGCGTGTTCAAGTCTGTCTAGATCAATTAATACTGCTGCTGCTGAGGGGTATCGTTCTCGGATGCGGACTTTTACCATTTTCTCTACAATTTTTGCCAGTTGAGGATGGAGATTAGTCTGGCTTTTCCATTGAATTTCTCCAGTTTTAGGATCTTCTTTTAAGTCTCTAGGATGAACACCAGTTATGCATTGAATAACAACCATGCCTAGAGCATAGATATCACTGCTAAAGCGCGATCGCCCTGCTTGTTGCTCGTTGGGCATATAGCCTGCGGTACCCACTACTACGGATTGGGCAGATGAGGAAGATGAAGAGGAGGTCAGTTTAACTGCACCAAAATCAATTAACACTAATCGACCATCCTTTCGACGAATGATATTACGGGGTTTAATGTCGCCGTGGATGACTTGGTGAGAATGGAGAAACTGTAATACAGGCAAGACCTGTCGGAGTAATTCAATAATCTTTTTCTGGTTCCAAGTCTGACCTTTTGCCGTTTCCTGGGCTAAGTCATGTCCATCAATAAATTCTTGGACTAAATAAAGCGTTTGATCCTCGACAAAATGGTCAAACAATGCCGGAACTTGCTGGTTTAAGTGGCCCAGTTGGTAAAGAGTTTGGACTTCTGTTTCAAATAGTTCTTGGGCTGTTGCTGAGGGTGTAGAGGAAAGCTTTAAACATTTCACAACACGCAAGGCAGATGAGAGATCATCTTGCGCCAGAAAAGTTTCGCTGAAGCCGCCCTTTCCTAAACTTTGGAGAATGTGATAGCGTTCATTCAGAATGGTATTAATCACTAGTAGATGGGGTAGGAATAGAACTGGGTGAGTCGCTGCGCAACGTTTGGGAAAGGTTGGAGACAGAGTTTGGGATAGTTGAAAAATAGGGAGAGGGAGAAGCTTCTGGTGAAGGAGGAGCAGGGACGACTGGATTGATAGGAGCAGAAAACTCTGTGTCGGCGATCGCTTTTTCAATCACAGGTTTTGTCTGCTGACGTTGATCCTGCTGACGTTGATTCCGCTGATGTTGATTCCAGTGGGCAGGAATGGTAGAAAGCATTTCTAACACTCTTTGATCTTCCTGCAAGGCAGCGGCTGAGGGTTCAGCTAGAACAACTCTTTGGGGTGGTTTACTGGCTGCTGTAATGGGTTGGATAGCAGAGGGTTGAATGGCAGCAGGCGGCAGGGCAATCCCTTTTGGATATCTTGAAGACAGTACTTTAAGTAGATTGATAGAAGTCTTGGCTTGAGATGCTACCTGAGTGATGCTCTTTTCTTGTTGCCATAGTGTAGCAAGTTGTATGGACTGCCCAGCACTGCTGGTATTTGCTGGAATGGCTGCCAGCATTTTTAATGCAGTGGGTAGGTCAGCTTGAACATATTTATTGATGGCACGTTGAAGTAATTCGCGTGCCCAAACTTCTCTCAATTGCTGAGCAGTTGCGTAGTATTCGCTGGTCGTTGGCAGGGTATCGGCTAAGTTAATGGCTTGTTTAAGGCGATCGCTATTGGCGCTAGTTTTTGCTCGTTCGAGGATAGACTGTTCAGTTGTTTGTAAATTTTGGGGTGGGGGCAGTGAGCGATTGTTTTGAGAGTTTTGCAAGGAGTCGTTGTCTTGATCAACAGGATTTGCTGAAGATTGAGTGACCTGAGAAGAACGTAGAAAAATAAAGCCAAGGACTAGGGCGGAAGCGCCACTGCACCAAAAAAGATATTTCATGTCTTGACCCTGAGTGCAAAAAATAGTCGCTATAAAGTTTCACTATAAATTGGCGTTGCTGAATAGAAGTATGAAACTATTCAAAGTCCCTTTCCTTTAGGAGAGGGATTTAGGAAGAGGTCTATCTAGCTGCGTTGCCGATCGACCTAACCCCTAGCCCCTTCCCTAAGAGGGCAGGGGAACAGGATTTTCATACTTGCATTCAGCAATGCCTTTCACTATAAATTTAAAGATTCATTTTCCAGATCTCTAACCGATGATCGAGGCTGCCTGTGACTAAGGTCCGATTATTCGGACAAATAACGATCGCCCCGACGCTATCTGAATGCACCCGGACGGTTTTTAGCAAAGCGCCCTTTTGCCAATTCCAAAGTTTGAGGGTGCCGTCTGCATGGGCACTCAGCAAATATTTACCATCATTGCTGAAGGCAAGCGATCGTGTGGATTTGGACTTGGGTAATGCTCGTAAGCGCTGACCTGTCGCCACATTCCAAATCATAATTTGGTCATCAGCCCCAGTCGCCAAGATTTGGTTATTGGGGCTGATGTTAACTACTTTTACGCCGCTTTCATGTCCTACTAAGGTTTGCGAAATTTGTCCGGTGGGAAAGTCCCAAATCTTAACCGTTTTATCTTCACTAGCACTCACGATAAAACGACTATCTGTGGTGATTTCAATTTGGTTAACCGCGTTGGTATGACCACTGAGCCTTTGAAGTTCACTGCCTGTTTGCAAATCCCATACTTTAATTTGGCGATCGCTTCCTCCACTCACCGTTAATTTACCGTTAGGTGTGACATGCACAGAATTAACCCGACCTGTATGCCCCGCCAGAGTATGACGCAGGATACCGCTCTGTAAATTCCAGACTTTTAACGTTGAGTCTGCACTGGCACTCACGAGGGTTTCGCCAGTGGGCGTGAAGTGTAATGAAGTAATCTCTTGGAGATGCCCAGTCAGCGCAGTCAGCGATGCACCTGATTTCATATCCCAAAGCTGGATCACTTTGTTCTGTCCGCCACTCACTACAATTTCGCCCTTAGGATGCATTGCTAGCGCCAAGATTGAACCAGACTGATTGATGGTTCGGGTGGGGGCAATATCACCTTTAGCAAGAGGAGTGACAACGACAGGCATCAGTAACGATTTGAGATGAGCTTGAATTTGATCTTTTTGACGAACGCCTGTGAAGCTCAGTGCCAAAATTGCGATCAGAGTAACGGTTTGTGGAATGCCCCAGATTTTTCGAGGCTGACGGGTTTTTTGAAGCTGGTTTAGATCAGTTAAAACTTCCTCAACAGATTGATAGCGATCGCGCCAATGCGAACGAACCATCTGAGTTAAAATAGTGGCTAAGCGAGGGCTAACTTTAGCAACCTGTCGCCAGCACAACTCACCCTGAATATCTTCACCAATTTCTTTAGGATTAAGCCCTGTTATTGCCTGAATTGCCAGCATTCCTACTGAGTAAATATCGCTGCAATATCGTGGTTTGCCGGCGCGTTGTTCGCCTGCCATATAGCCTGGTGTGCCAATTAAAATAGATTCGGTAGTTTGCCCTTCAGGGTGAGCTTGATTGCTCAGTTCTTTGACAGCACCGAAATCAATTAGCACAATTTTGCCATCTTTATCGCGACGGATCAGGTTATGAGGTTTAATATCTCGGTGAATCACACCCTGAGCATGAACGATCGCCAGCACGCTCAGAACATCTTGAATTAACGTAATGACCTGCGCCTCTGGCATAGGTTGCCCCACGATCAATTCTTGGCTTAAGTTATGACCTTCAACATAGTTATGAACTAAATAAAACTGATGATTCTCCTCGAAATGCGCCAGTAGCCGAGGAATTTGAGAACTATGGGGACTTAGACGATATAACGCTTGGGCTTCGGCATTAAAAAGTTCTCTAGCATGCTCCCAGTCGAAATGTTCACTAGTGGGTGCTTTAAGGCATTTGACAACGCAAAGAGGACGGTTAGGTAACTGCTGATCTTTAGCAAGATAGGTATCGCTAAAGATGCTGGTTCCTAATACTTCGGTAACTTTGTAACGTCCACCCAAAGCTTGCTTAGTTAACACTTCTACCATAAAAACTCCAATCTTGAGGTGAATGAATTCACGGTGTCACTAAACGTTCGTTGTTTTTCTACACCGCTCTTATCTGCACCGAATCCTTGTCTATACTGAATCTCTATCTGCATCTGCACCAAATCTTCGTTCGCCTAAATCCCTGTCTAAATAACCGTTTGCCTGGATCTTTGTTTGCCTGTTAGTCAATATCATACACGCTAATTTAGCGTAGTCAACTAAATTGAAAAGTTGGATACTCGGATATTTTTTTGCTATTCTGTACTCACTCACCTGGAGGGTTCGGTTTATCCAAAGCCAGGCTTTCTATCAAAACGCCGACATGATTCATATTCGATTCGCTAGAGCGACACAGCCTAGGACTGTAAATTTTAGGGCTGTAGACCTTAAAAAGGTACTACGACGGCGATCGCTCCTCTTGCTTACCCTTAGCCTCCTGGCGCTCATTCTCTGTGCCGCTTGCTCCACCCTTACACTGTCTTCCTCTATTGTTTCTCACTCTGGCACCCTTGCCACTGTGTTCAGTCGAGGGCGAGTGATTTGCGGCGTTGACGGTCAGCGTCCAGGGTTTAGTTTTCAGTCACCCAATGGTCAATATTCGGGGCTAGATGCAGATTATTGTCGGGCGATCGCCAGTGCTTTATTTGACGATCCTGGCAAAGTAGAATTCAAGCGCGTCGCTCAAGGCGCGTTTGCTGATTTACTCAATGGCAAGGTCGATATTTTGCTGCGCGATACACCCTGGACGATTGAAAGAGATGCAACGATCGACTTTGTATCTCCCATATTTTATGACGGACAAGGCTTACTCGCACCCATTAATTTAGACACAACCTCTCTAGGAAATTTTAGAGACAAAACAATTTGTGTGCGGGCAGATACACCTGCCGAAGCTACGCTCAAAGCCTTTTTTAAGAAAGCTCAAGTTCCTATTAACGCTGTGGCGTTAGACGGGGACAACGAACTATTTATTAACTTTGCTAACGGTAACTGCGAAATTGCCACCGCAAACCGTTCTGAGCTAGCCATTCGTCGCCAAACCCTGACGAATCCTGAACAGTACCAACTGCTCAAGTTAACGCTTTCACAAGAGCCGATCGCCCCTATTGTCCGGAGCAATGAATCAAAATGGTTCGATGTCGTGAAATGGATTATCTATGGCACGTTTCGAGCAGAAGAACTAGGCGTGAGCAAAAAAAATGTAATGGCGTTAAGTCCTCATCCTGATCCACAGATTCGGCGTTTTCTAGGTGCAGAAGGCTCATACGGGACAAGCTTAAGCCTTCCTAACGATTTTATGAAGCGTGTTGTTCATCACGTAGGCAACTATGCTGAGATTTACCAACGTAATATCGGCAGTCCGTTTCAGTTACCTCGAGGAATTAATGAGCTTTGGCTCAACGGCGGACTCATTTGCCCCATGCCATTTCGTTAAATAATTAGGTTCAATATTCAGCTTATGGACTTAGTTTTCAAAAACTTTACACTAAAAGCTTGCGTATCTCTTAAAGCCACAAGGTTGACTACTGAAGCTTTCTACTAATACGGGTATCGCTTATTTTAAAGTTACCCAACTTTCAGCGATTTAAACTTAAAAAAGGTGTGCTATTTTCAGGACATGATCCCTACTATCCAGCAAGATATCGCAGTACAACAGCAAAGTCTGTGATCTGGGTCATAGCATTTCATCATTTCTTCAATCCGTGCTGTTTTTCATCCACATGCTATGGCAGAACCCTCGCGATCAGCCTCCAATCAACTTATTAGGTCTTCAAAGCCTGGTGCTAAAGAGCTATTATCTGGCACAGACCTCTCTGAGTTGCGATTGTCTAAGGCGCAAATTCTTCAGAAAGTTCAGCAGCTATCTCCCCAGAAACAAATCGATTTATTTTCGGCTTGGGTCGGCAGACTAGAGCCTGCCCAATTCAAAAAAATGTCGGAATTTATTCGTCTTGAGAATGACTTGCGTCAAGAATTGGGCGGAGAAGTGCTAAGGAGAAATGCCTTGACTGAGGTATTTCTTAAAGGGATTTCTCACCGACGACGCAATAGCTCAGAGATCACGCCACCTCAGCTTTACGTCTACATTCGGCGGCGGCGCAAGTCGTCGGAGAGTGGCACAAAATACCTAGGTAAACTCTTTTTTGTGCCAGGAGGACATACCTACAAATGGAAAGAAGGCACCAATGGAGCGCTTGTGTTCTATGAAGGTAATGTTTTTTGCTTAACTCATTTACGGACAAAGGAACAACGGTACCTGAAGCTCGTGCGCTTAGATCAGCCGCCACCCGATTATGACTACAATCCACAGCCCGGTGAGAAGCCGCTGATCCAAGTGTCGCTACATGTGGAGGTACTTCACCCACAGACGCTGCAACCTGTTGAAATGAAAATTTATGACTATCCCAGTTGTTTATATGAGAAGGGGGAGTTATCTGAGTCTCTGTGGCAAGTAGAAGCAGTGAATGCGGCTCTGCCATTGAAGTCTGAGGTCGTGCCTGATAGCGATTTGCTTCAGCAAGGAGGAGATCAGACGAAGGGCAAGACGACGCGGTTGGCTGTCGATCGCTCTCAAGCGCTAAGAATTTTGCCGTTGCTGCGACAGTTCCGAGACTTTAGCCAAAAGGTTTATTCGGCGCGATCGGTTTGGTATTTATCGGAGCCAGAGGGCGGTGGAAAGTACGCTTTAACAACTGCTAGCGGTAAATTGATTTTGGAGTTTGATACGAAACGATGGGAGTTTTCGACTGAACACTCGGCACAGGTGCTGGCTCGATGGTTTTATAACCTTTGTACGAAAGTGCAGGCTGGATTTGATATGGGTGACTACGGCGATTTTAGTTTAAGCGATCGCCAGTTGATTTCTGAATTATTTGTGCAGTTGCAGACTGTTAAAGGCAAATCAGTTGAGGAAATTTTACGATTAGTTTTTCAAGTGAACACTAAAAAATAAATTTAGAGGCAGATAGATCATATTTGTCCTGTTCATTGAATTTATGCTCGTATTAAGGATCGGATGCAACTGGCAATCCGATCTAATACTATGTTTGCAATCTTCACCCGATTGCTCTACCTATTTATATCGGTGCTTTGTCATTTGTGTTTTGGGCTTATTCTGGGTTTCACTATGCCTCAACAACCTGTGACTTGCAACCAGTCTCGACTGGTTCTCCTTCACCCGCGATCGAATCTCATGATGTCGGCTGACCAGTTGAATTTACCGATGGCGGTGTGGGACTTGCGCCGTATGGAGGTTCAGTTTTCATCCGGCTTAGAGCATCTTTATCAACTAGAACCAGAAGAATTCCAGGGAAAATATCTCGATTTTTTATCCCATGTTCATCCCGACGATCGGCGACCCATTCAAAAAGTGCTTCAAGCTGCCGCCGAGAATGGTCAAAGCTTCGAGGTAGACTACAGGATTATTAATAAATCAAATGAAATCGTTTGGCTATCCTCCAAGGGACAGATATTTATATCTAACCGCGTAGGTGGTGCTGAGTTAGTAGAGGTGATTAATGATGTTACGCCTCGTTATCAGGCACGTCAGGCTTTGGTGGAAAGCAATGCCCAGTGGGATGCGCTGTTGAAGAAAAGCGATGAGTTATTGATCCAGCTTGACTTCGAGGCACACGTATTCTGGACTTCTCCCTCTATTGGTCATATTTTGGGATATCCACCTGAATTATTAATGGGTGAGAGTATTCTTAATTTGGTACATGATGCCGATCTACGGAAGGTGCTGTTAGCGCTTGACTCGTTAAAGGAAAGAAAAATTCCGCAGTCGTTTCAATGTTCATTGAAGCAGCAGTCTGGGAAATATCTTCCGGTACAATCGACCCTACGCTTGGGTGAGGAATTAGGAAGTTTTGCTGTTCTTAGCTTTCGTGAAATTAGCGCCAGGGTTAATCTTCAGTCAGTTTTAGAGTCGACCTATGCCGCGTATACGGCGATCGTTGATGCGACGACAGATTTAGTTTTTCGGTTTCTGCCCGATGGCACACTGACGTTCACTAATCATCTTTTCGAGAACTGTTTTGGTGATGAAAGCGGCGTTGGCTCTAATTTTTACTCAGTGTTACCAGATGACGATCGCGATCGCTTGCAAGCAACTTGTGCAATATTGACACCAGAGAACCCAACAGCGACTTGTTCTTTAGAAGCGCTCAGGGGAATTCGGCACCCAGAGTTACGCTGTCAAGCCTTATTTGATCATGATGACAGACTTTTAGAATATCAGGTTGTGGCTAAAGAGATGAAAGAGTAGTCACATATTCTCTTCAAAACTAACTCTTTTGATCACAACAGTTACAAAAGTAATTTCAGTTCAATGGCTCCTGAGTTAAATTGATATTTGCGCGATTCTAAGCTCCACCTATCGATCGCGTCTATCAAAATCTATTTCACCTAAGAGGATGTTTGAAAAGTCAGCTAGTCGGTAAAAAAGCTCTCTCAGTGTAAGCTGCGAATAGAAAGCACGCAGCACCGAGAAAGCAATATGAGTAAAGCATATCCCAGCAATCTGACTACTG